>CAKZJN010000227.1 GCA_936943465.1 uncultured Rhodoferax sp. | reverse complement strand
CCCCGGACAAAGGACTGATCGATCTTGAGTTGGTCCAGCGGAATCTTCTTCAGGTATTGCAGGGACGAATAGCCGGTACCGAAATCGTCCAAAGAAAACTGCACGCCAAAGTTCCTCAAGGACTCAATCTTTTCAATCGTTTCCTTCACGTTGTCGACCAGCATGCTCTCGGTTAGTTCAAGCTTCAGCAACTTCGGACTGATGGCATATTTGCCAACGATGTGCTTGACCTGATTCACAAAGTCATCGTCCTTCATTTGCTTGGCGCTCACGTTGACCGCGAGTACCAAATCCTTCAACAGTTCACGGCCTTGCCATGCCTTTAGCTGCGCACAGGCAGCCTCGATCACCCAGGCGCCCAAGGGCAGGATGAGCCCGGTTTCTTCGGCCAGCGGAATAAAGTCGGCGGGCGACACGATGCCGCGCGTTGGATGAACCCAGCGAATCAGCGCCTCGGCACCAATGACTTTTCCCGTCGCATCGATTTGCACCTGGTAATGCAACTGAAATGCGCCATGTTCAACCGCGGTCTGCAGGTCTTTTTCCATGGAAACCTGAACATTGACGGCCTCCTGCATGCGCGGGTCAAAGAAACGCAGGGTATTTCTGCCCGACTTCTTGGCCTGGTACATCGCAATATCGGCTTGCTTGAGCAAATCATCGGCTGAGTGGTGTTGCCCGTTGAGCAGGGTCACGCCAATGCTGGGGGTGTTGCGGTATTCGTGGCCTACCAGTTGGTAGGGCTGGTTTAACGCATCCAGAATTTTCTTGCCGACCACTTTGGCCTGCGAAGCCGCCTCGACCTGGTCTTCGCTCAGGTCTTCCAGCATCACAATGTATTCGTCGCCCCCCAGTCGGGCGACCGTGTCGCCTTCGCGAACACAGGCCCTGAGTCGCTTCGCCACCTGCACCAGCAAGATGTCGCCCACATCGTGTCCCTGTGTGTCATTGAGCGCTTTGAAGTTGTCCAGATCAATAAACAAAATGGCGCCCTCTTTGCCCGTGCGGGCATACGAGGCCTGCGCCTGCTGCAGGCGATCCGCCAGCAGTCGTCGATTGGGAAGGTCGGTCAGCGGGTCATAAAACGCCAGGCGCTGAATGGCATCTTCGGCAATCTTGCGATCGGTAATGTCGGCCTGTGTGGATACGTAGTTGGTGACGGTTCCATCGTCATCGGTGATCGCCGTGATGTTGATCCAGTTGTAGATGTGCCGACCATCTTTGCAGCGATCCCAAATTTCCCCTTCCCAGCTACCCAGCTCCACAATGCTCCGCCACATGGCTGAATAGAAGTCCGCATCATGGCGATCGGCCTTGAACATCCTCGGGTTCTTGCCAACGATTTCCTCGTGGGTGTAGCCCAAAGATTCAAGAAACGCGGTATTGGCACGTAGTATTTTGCCGTTTGCATCCGTGACCAGAATGCCGGATTTCGAATCGAATGCAGTGGCGGCAATCCGCAAGTCGGCTTCCACTTTTTTTCGGTACGTCACATCCACTGCCGTCGGGATCAGCGCGATCACGCGGTCATGCTCGTCCCGCACCGGTGAGATCATGAAGTCCAGCGTTTGCCGGTCGTCACCCATGCTGGCGGCAATATCAAACCGAATGGTTTTTCCCTGCGCCGCCTGCTCGATGGAATTGCGGATGCGCTCACGAATCTCAGCCTGATAAGACCACCAGGGGGCATCGTAGAAATACTGGCCAATCACATTCTCACGACTCAAACCTGCGCGTTCCAGCGGTGCCCGGTTCACCTCCAGCACCACCCCTTGGGTATCCAGCAGGGCGACATAGGCAAACAGGTTGTCGAGGATGGCCTTTACATACCGGGTCGTGCCATCCACTTCGACCGGTGTGCTGTGCTCGGGTGCGACTTCGCTCCCATGAACACAAACACCACGCACTGCCGAACCCGCAGCATCCGGCTTCCATTCCATGCGAAAGCTACGCTCGGCGTGGGTGGCAGATGCGGGAACCGTTCGCTCATCCTGCATCGATTCGCCCCGCAAGGCGGCGTCCAAGAAGGGCAATTCGACGTGGTAGGCCGCCTCACCCAGCACCTCTCGCGCATGACGACCGATCATTTGGGCTGGCGTGGTTCCAAGCCAGCTTGCGTAAGCCGGATTCGCGTATTGGCAAAGATAGCTGCGGTCCCAGTAGCCAACCATGGTCGGCAACTGGTTAAGCAAGGCTTGTGCATCGAAACTCATAGGATGGCGCCCACCATGCCTGCCGACCGAACCGGCCCCACCCGGCTCCATAGGCCTTGTTTGAATTCAAATTGCTTTTTCAGTTGGGTCATTTTTTTATCCCTCCGTAAGCTCTAGCTTACTTTCCCGGCGACTTGCGCGCTAGGGGGCGGCCACGGTCCGCAAAATGCAGAACCGCCTCATTTCAAGCCGACTGGGCCAGCCGCAGCCGCTCGACAAATCCATGTTGCGGATGCCGGCATGCTGGTGCAAGTTCAACCCGGTTTACGCCGTGCCTTACCTGCCCCCGTTGCGCGGGGCGGCAGGCCGGTGTGCTGCGTCAGCACCCTGCCTTTCACGGGCTGCGCCATTGGCCGCGCACCGGGTTTGACCTTGGTTGCCGCGGGTTGGGCCACCGCCTGCGTTGAGTTTTTCTTGCGGGCGCTCTGGTAGCCGCCGTCGCCGAGCGGCTGGAAGGTGGGAATCAGGTGGTGCTTGCCATTGCCGATCAGGTCGGCGCGGCCCATGGCCTTGAGTGCTTCGCGCAGCAGGGGCCAGTTGTTGGGGTCGTGGTAGCGCAGAAAGGCCTTGTGCAACCGACGCCGTTTTTCCCCGCGCACGATGTCCACGGTTTCGTCGTCCGTCTCGGCTTGCCGGTGCACGCGGCGCAACGTGTTGCGTCCCGAGTGGTACATAGCGGTGGCCGTGGCCATGGGGCTCGGGTAGAAGGTTTGCACCTGGTCAGCGCGAAAGCCGTTTTTCTTCAGCCACACGGCCAGGTTCATCATGTCTTCATCGGTGGTGCCGGGGTGGGCAGCGATGAAGTACGGCACCAGGAACTGTTTCTTGCCCGCCTCTTCCGAATACTTGTCGAAAAGCTGTTTGAACTTGTCGTAGGAGCCAATGCCCGGCTTCATCATTTTCGACAGCGGGCCGGTTTCGGTGTGCTCGGGCGCAATCTTGAGGTAGCCGCCCACATGGTGCTGCACCAGTTCCTTGACGTATTCCGGGCTCTTAACGGCCAGGTCGTAGCGCAGGCCGGAGCCAATCAGAATTTTTTTGATGCCCTTGAGCGCCCGGCCCCGCCGGTACATCTTGATCAGCGGGCCGTGGTCGGTGGTGAGGTTCTGGCAGATGCCGGGGAACACGCAGCTCGGCTTGCGGCAGGCGGCTTCAATCTCGGGGCTGCGGCAACCCAGGCGGTACATATTGGCGGTGGGGCCGCCCAAATCTGAAATAGTGCCGGTGAAGCCCTTCACCTTGTCGCGGATGTCTTCAATTTCCTTGATCACCGAGTCTTCCGAGCGGCTCTGGATGATGCGGCCCTCGTGCTCGGTAATGGAGCAAAACGTGCAACCGCCAAAGCAGCCGCGCATGATGTTGATGCTGAAGCGGATCATTTCCCACGCGGGGATCTTGGTCGCACCATCGTGGCTGCCGTTTTCATCGGCATAAGCAGGATGCGGGCTGCGCGCATACGGCAGGTCAAACACCAGGTCCATCTCGGCGGTGGTCAGCGGAATCGGCGGCGGGTTGATCCAGACGTCCCGCGCCGTGGTGCCCTCGCCGTGCGCCTGCACCAGGGCACGGGCGTTGCCGGGGTTGGTTTCCAGGTGCAGCACGCGGTTGGCGTGGGCGTACAGCACCGGATCGCTCTTGACCTGTTCGTAGCTGGGCAGGCGAATCACCGATCGATCGCGCGGAGGCACCTTGAGCTTGGCCTTGAGCGCCGGGTTGGGGTGAAAAGTCAGCGGTGCGGTCGCAGCGCCCGCCTGTTCGGCTGCCACTGCCACAAGCTTGGCATCGTCTTCTTTAGAACAAGTGCCGCCTTGCTGGCTGGCCTGCTCGCTGGTGGTCATGTAGGGGTTGACATGGGCCTCGACCCGACCCGGCTCGTCCACCGTCGTGGAGTCAATCTCAAACCAGCCCTTGCCCGTTTCATCGTCCGGGCGACGCACAAAAGCGGTGCCCCGCACGTCCGTGATCTGCTCCACCGGCTCGCGTGCCGCCAAACGGTGCGCGATTTCAACCAGCGCCCGCTCGGCGTTGCCGTACAGCAGCAGGTCGCACTTGGCATCCACCACGATAGAGCGGCGCACTTTGTCGCTCCAGTAGTCGTAATGGGCGATGCGGCGCAGGCTGCCTTCGATGCCGCCCAGAATCAGCGGTACATCCTTATAGGCTTCACGGCAGCGCTGGCTGTACACAATGGCGGCGCGGTCGGGCCGCTTGCCGGCCACGTCACCGGGCGTGTAGGCGTCATCGCTGCGGATCTTGCGGTCCGCCGTGTAGCGGTTGATCATGGAATCCATGTTGCCCGCGGTCACGCCCCAGAACAGGTTGGGCTTGCCCAGCGCCTTGAAGGCCTCGGCGCTGGTCCAGTCCGGCTGGGCGATGATGCCAACCCGAAAGCCCTGCGCCTCCAACATGCGTCCGATCACGGCCATGCCGAAGCTGGGGTGGTCGACGTACGCGTCGCCGGTCACCAGGATCACGTCGCAACTGTCCCAGCCCAGTTTGTCCATCTCGGCGCGGCTCATCGGCAGGAACGGAGCCGTGCCAAAACGGGCCGCCCAGTACTTGCGGTAGCTGGACAGCGGTTTGGCGGCGCGCGCGAAAAAGGAGACGTCGAGGGGGGCGTTCATCAAGGATACCGGGGGGAATTAGCCCGGAAGTGTACGGGCTTCAACAAGCCATGGCAGAGGGAAAGGATACTTTTGCGCCCTCACAAAAGTCCTCTTGCACCAACAAGTGGCACCGTGTAAACCCCGAGAGCTTAGATCCGGCAGGCACCAAAATTGCGTGGTTTGGCCCGTAGAATCAAATTTCCAATCCAATTAACCTTCGCCGCAGGCGACTGCGGGTACACAAAAGGAAACTCAATGAAGAAACTGCTTTTGACACTGGCTGCTGCCTCCGTCCTCGTTGCTTGCGGCAAAAAAGAAGAAGCCGCCGCTCCTGCTGCACCCGCAGCAGCCCCTGTAGCTTCTGCGCCCGCCGCTGAAGCTGCTCCTCTCAAGGTCGCGATTGACCCGACCTATGAGCCCTTCACCTTCAAGACCGCCGACGGCAAGCCCACCGGCTTTGACGTGGACATTGCCAACGCCCTGTGCGAGCAGATCAAGCGCAAGTGCGAATTTGTCGAACAAGTCTGGGACAGCATGATCCCCGGCCTGAACGCCAAGAAGTACGACGTCATCATCTCCTCCATGTCCATCACCGATGAGCGCATGAAGGAAGTCGACTTCACCGACAAGTACTACAACACCCCCAGCCGCATCGTGCTGAAGAAGACCGTCAAGTTCACCGACGTGGCCTCCATCAAGGGCAAGAAAATCGGTGTTCTGAAGGGCAGCACGCAAGAAAAATACGCCATGGGTGACCTCAAGCCCGCCGGTGTGGTGGTCAACTCCTACGAAGCGCAAGACCAGGTCTACCTGGACATCAAGTCCGGCCGTCTGGACGGCACCGTGGCTGACTACATGGAAGTTACCGGTGGTTTCCTCTCCAAGCCCGAAGGCGAAAAATACACCCTGGTGGGCGCGGACCTGAAGGATCCGAAGTACTTCGGTTACGGCGCTGGCATTGCACTGCGCAAGGGTGAAGACAAGCTCAAGGGCGAGTTGAACGAAGCCATCAAGGCAATCCGTGGCAACGGCACCTACAAGACCCTGAACGACAAGTACTTTGCCAAGTACAACATCGACGTTTACGGCGAGTAATCAGCCGGCCTCACTAACGACAGCGCGCCAAACCAGCGCGCTGTCGTTCTTTATGCTTTCATCTGCCCACCCATGAACGCCTATTACGTTGCAATTTTGCAGGGCTCGGTGCTCACCGTCGGTGTGTCACTGGCTGCGCTGCTGGTGTCTATCGTGCTGGGTCTGCTGGGTGCGGCGGCCAAACTCTCCGGCAACCGCATGCTGGTTGCCATTGCCACGGTGTACACCACCGTGATTCGCGGCATCCCCGATCTGGTGGTCATGCTGCTGGTGTTTTACGGCGGAACCATCGGGCTGAACCATTTGCTGGAACTCATGGGCAGCAAAGCCTCGGTCGATATCAACCCCTTTGCCGCCGGGGTGCTCACCATCGGTTTCATTTACGGTGCCTACATGACGGAGTCGTTCCGCGGTGCCATTCTCTCGATTCCCAAGGGCCAGATGGAGGCCGCCTGGGCCTTTGGCATGGGCCGGGTGCAAACCTTTATTCGCATTACCGCACCCCAGATGGTGCGTTACGCCCTGCCCAGCTTTACCAATAACTGGCTGGTCCTGATCAAGGCCACGGCGCTGGTCAGCCTGATCGGCCTGAAAGAAATGACCTACCTGGCCAAGCAGGCCAGTGCGGCCACCCGCTCGCCGTTTGCCTTCTTTATGTTCACCGGCGCCCTGTTCCTGATTTACACCTCGGTCTCGCTGTATGCGCTGCGCAAGGTAAACGAGCGCTACAGCATGGGCGTGAAGCGGGGTGCGCTATGAAGTGGTCGGTCATTTTTGAGCCGCAGAACCTGGCGCTGTATGGCAACGGCATTCTGACCACGCTCGGCCTGCTGTTTTCCTCGCTGGGTATTGGCGCGGTGCTGGCGCTGATTTTTGCGCTGGCCCTCACCGGCCCCTGGGCACCTTTGCGCTGGATCGTGGGTGCCTATACCTACGTGGTGCGCGGCACGCCGCTGCTGATTCAGGTGTACCTGATTTATTACGGCCTGGGCCAGCTCGAATGGATTCAGGCGCGCTGGGATGACGTCTGGCCCTGGACGCACTTTAAAGAGCCGTTCTTTTGCGCGCTGCTGGCCTTCGGGCTGAATACCGCCGGCTACACCGCCGAAATGCTGGCCGGTGCCATCCGCGAAACCAATGCCGGTGAAATTGAAGCCGCGCAGGCCTTTGGCATGAGCCGAATCCAGGTTATGTGGCGGGTGGTGTTGCCCAGCGCCATGCGCCGCACCCTGCCCGCCTACAGCAACGAAGTGGTCATGATGCTGCAAAG
>CAKZJN010000226.1 GCA_936943465.1 uncultured Rhodoferax sp. | reverse complement strand
GGCAAGGGCGTGAAAGTGGTGTACGACTCGGTGGGCAAAGACACCTGGGACAAGTCGCTGGACTGCCTGGCCCCCTTCGGGCTGATGGCCAGCTTCGGCAATGCCTCCGGCCCGGTGGCGCCCTTTGCGCCGGGTATTCTGGGGCCCAAGGGTTCCATTTACGTGACGCGCCAGACCCTTTTCTCGCACATTGCCACACGCGAAAGTACCCAGGCGATGGCCGACGACCTATTTGCGGCCGTGCTGTCGGGCGACGTGAAGATTCGCATTGACCAGCGCTTCAAACTGGAAGACGTGCAGGCCGCCCACCGTGCGCTCGAAGCCCGCCAGACCACGGGCTGCACGATTCTGACCTTGTAAAGCAAAACGGCACCGGGAGCCCTGAGGTGGGCCGCCAGTGCCGATTTATGTTTTGGTAACTTAGAACTCGAAGCCGGTGGTAAGCACCTGTTCGGTCATCACGACCTTGTGGTCGGCCGATCCTTGATAAACCGGCACGCCCTTGAGTTCGCCGTAGGCCCACTTGGAGGTCAGCTCCAAATAGACGCTCTTGTACACGGTATAGCGCAGGCCCACTTCCACGCCCGCGGTCCAGCCGTTGATCTGCCACCAGTCGTTCTTCTTGAAGCAGCAGATGTTTTCGCTTTTCGGACCCACACCATTGGGTTTGCCAAACAACACGGCATCGGCGTGGGGCAGCAAGATGCCGGCACCGGCGCGGCTGATCAACTGCAGGTTGCCGGGTGCTTTTTCGGGGCCGGCCAGGTGGCGCAACCAGACGGCATTCACCATTAGGTGGTTGAGGCCGTTGTGCAGCGCGTAATCAAAATTCTGCGGTGTGACGGTAAAGCTCGGGCTGATCGGCGCGTTGCCCAAGGTGCCGCTGGCCGCCACGGTCTGGCCGAAGTCGACGTTGTACTTGCTGTGATCCACCGAGAACTCGATGGCAAAGGTCTTCTCCGGGTTCATGTACTTGCCGACCCGGAAGTTGTATTGCGGCCCGGTCAGGCCCAGGCTGGTGATGGAATCAAAGATTTCCTGGTTAGTGCCGGGGTAATCGCTGGCAGCCACGTTGTGCAGCGTGAAGTCGTTGCCTTCACCGGGCTGGGATACATGGATGTCGGTGTTGGCGTATTGCTGGCGGCTCAAACCAAACGAAAAGTACCAGGTGTTTTCGCCTTTCAGAGCCTTGTCCATATTCATCGCCGGCGTGGCTTGCGTGGCAGGGGCGGCCTCCGGGCTGGCTTGGGCCAGTGCCAAAGCGCAAGGCATGGCGGTGAACAGGGCGGCAAGAAGGTGGCGGGTTAATTTACTTTTCATGGGGTGCCTGCAAGGGGGGTGACGTGAAGAGGTGCGGCTTATGGGGTGCCGGTGCAATGCATTTTATGGGCCAGGCCCTGCCGGGCCCTTACCTTGGCTCAACGCCCGCGCCGTACCCGCAGCAATTCATCCAATATGAGACAGGCCGCACCCAGGGTGATGGCGCTGTCGGCCACATTGAAGGCCGGAAAATGGTAGCCATGGCTGTGGAAGTCCAGAAAATCGACCACATAGCCATGCAACACGCGGTCAATCACGTTGCCGATAGCGCCGCCCATGATGCAGGCCAGGGCAAAGCTGAACAGGCGCTGGCCTGCATGCGACTTGAGCATCCAGAGCATGAAGCCCACGGCCACGACACCCAGCCCGGTAAAGAACCAGCGCTGCCATCCCGAGGCGTCTGCCAGAAAGCTGAAGGCAGCGCCATGGTTATGCACCCGCACCACGTTGAAAAAGCTGGTGACCGGGGTGCTGTCACCCAGGCGGTAGTAGCCCAGAATCAGCACCTTGGTGAACTGGTCGGCCAGCACAATGACGAAGGCCAGGCCCAGCCATTGCAGCAGCCCGCCGCCACCCCCTGAGAACTTGCCGCTGCGAGCCATCAGGCAAACAGTCGGGATTCACCCGAGCCATACAAATTGCTGGCGCAGCGGCCGCAAATCGTCGGGTGCTCCGCAACGCTGCCCACGTCCAGCCGGTAGTGCCAGCAGCGCTCGCACTTGGTGGCCTCGGAGGCCTTGGGCGCAATGGCCAGTGCCTCGCCCGCCACCAGCGTGAAGGCGGAGGTGATGAACACGTATTTCAGGTCGTCGCCCAGGCTGGCCAAGAGCGCAAAGTCGGCCGGGTTGACGGTCAACGTGACTTCAGCTTGCAGCGAGGCTCCTACCTGGCCTGCGGCACGCAGGGTCTCGATTTCCTTGTTGACGGCTTCGCGGATCTCGCGGATACGGCTCCACTTGGACAGCAGAGCCTCGTCGGCAGCGGCCAGCGCGGAGTAGGTTTCCAGGAAGATGGTCTGGCCAGCGGGCACCTTGCCAGCGTCGCCCAACACGGCCCAGGCCTCTTCGGCGGTAAAGCTCAGGAACGGCGCCATCCAGCGCAACATGGCCTGGGTGATCTGCCACAAGGCGGTTTGCGCCGAGCGACGGGCCAGGGAGTTTGCGCCAGTGGTGTACAGGCGGTCCTTCAGCACATCGAGGTAGAAGGCGCCCAGGTCCTCGCTGCAATACACCTGCAGTTTGGAGACCACAGGATGGAACTCGTACACCTGGTAGTGCGCCAGGATGTCGTCCTGTAGTTGGCTGAGGCGGCTCAAGGCGTAGCGGTCAATCTCTAGCAACTGGTCGGCAGGCACGGCGTCCTTGGCCGGGTCAAAGTCGCTCACATTGGCCAGCAGGAACTTCAAGGTGTTGCGCACGCGGCGGTAGGTGTCCACCACGCGGGCCAGGATTTTGTCGTCGATGTTCAGGTCACCCGAGTAGTCGGTCGAGGCCACCCACAGGCGCACGATTTCAGCGCCCATCTTGTTGCTCACGCTTTGCGGCTCAACCGTGTTGCCCAGGCTCTTGCTCATCTTGCGGCCCTGGCCGTCTGTGGCAAAACCGTGCGTCAAGAGTCCTTTGTAAGGAGCGCGGTCGTACAGCGCGCAGCCCAGCAGCAGCGAGCTGTGGAACCAGCCGCGGTGCTGGTCGTGGCCTTCGAGGTACAGGTCGGCCTCGGGGCCTTCGGCGTGGAAGGGCGGACGCGCATAGGCGTCCTTGTGGCTGCCGCGCAGCACATGCTGGAAGGTGGAGCCCGAGTCGAACCAGACCTCCAGAATGTCGGTGCTCTTGGTGTAGTGGGCCGCATCGGCAGCACCCAGAATGTCTTCGGCAGTGACCCGGCTCCAGGCCTCGATGCCGCCTTTTTCCACGATGTCGGCCGCGCGGTCGAGGATGGACATGGTGTCAGGGTGCAGCTCGCCCGAATCCTTGTGCAGGAAGAATGGCACGGGCACGCCCCAGCTCCGCTGGCGGCTGATGCACCAGTCGGGCCGGTTGGCGATCATGTCGCGCAGACGGGATTTGCCGTTTTCCGGGTAGAAAGCGGTCTGGTCAATGGCGTCGAGCGCGAGCTGGCGCAGCGTCTTGGGTGCCTTGTCCTTCGTGAACACACCCACGCCTTCGTCCATACGCACAAACCACTGGGCGGCAGCGCGGTAGATCACCGGCGTCTTGTGACGCCAGCAATGCGGGTAGCTGTGGGTGATGGGCTGGGTCGCCATCAGGCGGTCGCTCTGGCCCAGCACCTCGATCACGCGGGCGCAGGCCTTCCAGATGTTCATGCCGCCAAACAGCGGCAGCTCTTCGGCATAGCTGCCGTTGCCTTGTACCGGGTTGAGGATCTGCTCGTACTTCAGGCCGTGGGCCACGCAACTGTTGAAGTCGTCCACACCGTAGGCGGGCGCGGAGTGCACGATGCCGGTGCCGTCGCCATCGCTCACGTAGTCGGCCAGGTACAGGGGCGACAGGCGCTTGTAGCTGTATTCGCCCGCGCCAGAGTCGGTGTCATACAGCGGATGGCGGAACACCAGCCCGCGCAGGGCTTCGCCCTTGGCCGTGGCGACCACGGTGCCTTCGAGCTTGTAGCGCTCCAGTGCCTTTTCAACGAGGCTGGCGCCCAGCAGCAGCACGCCGCGCGGCGTGTCGACCAGGGCGTATTCCAGTTCGGGGTGGGCATTCAATGCCTGGTTGGCGGGGATGGTCCAGGCGGTGGTGGTCCAGATGACGGCAAAGCCCTTTTTGTTGCCATCGCCGGGCAAGGCGCTCAGGCCGAAGGCTTTCGCCAATGCGGCGGGGTCATTGGCTTCAAAGGCTACATCCAGCGTGTCGCTCTTCTTGTCGGCGTATTCGATCTCGAACTCGGCCAGGGAGGAGCCGCAGTCAAAGCACCAGTACACGGGCTTCAGACCGCGGTAGACAAAACCGCGCTCGATCACGCGCTTGAAGGCGCGGATCTGGCCGCCCTCGTTGGCCGGGTCCATGGTGCGGTAGGGACGCTCCCAATCGCCCAGCACGCCCAGGCGCTTGAAGTCCTCGCGCTGCTGGTTGATCTGCTCGGTGGCGTAGGCGCGGCTCTTGGCCTGCATGTCGTCACGGCTCAGGTTGCGGCC
>CAKZJN010000225.1 GCA_936943465.1 uncultured Rhodoferax sp. | reverse complement strand
CAGGACGTGATCCCCTTTGCCAAGCGCATCGTGGAAGAGTTCCCCGACCGCGTGTTGTGGGGCACCGACTGGCCGCACCCCAACCTGAAGGACCACATGCCCGACGACGGCTTGCTGGTGGATTTCATTCCGCACATCGCCACCACGGCCGAGCTGCAGCAAAAGCTTTTGGTCGATAACCCCATGCGCCTGTACTGGCCCGAGGAAAAATAATGTCTTTGGAAAAACCATACCTCGACGTACCGGGCACCATCATTTTTGATGCCGAGCAAAGCCGGAAGGGCTACCACCTCAATCAGTTCTGCATGAGCCTGATGAAGGCCGAGAATCGCAAACGCTTCAAGGCCGATGAACGTATCTACCTGGACGAGTGGCCCATGACCGAAGAGCAGAAGCAGGGTGTGCTCACGCGCGACCTGAACCGCTGCATGAAGGCTGGCGGCAACATCTACTTTCTGGCCAAGATCGGCGCTACGGATGGCCTGTCGTTCCAGCAAATGGCGGGCAGCATGACCGGTATGACCGAAGAGGAATACCGCAACATGATGATCAGCGGCGGCCGCAGTGTGGAAGGCAACCGCTACATCGGTGAAGACGGTGACGCGCAGGCACAGAACCAACCGCAAGGCGCGGCCAACAAGAAAGCACAGAAATAAGATGGCACGCATCACCGCATCCGTTTACACCTCGCACGTGCCCGCCATTGGCGCCGCACTAGACCTGGGCAAGGACAAGGAGCCGTATTGGGTTCCGCTGTTCAAGGGCTACGAATATTCCAAGCAGTGGATGACGGACAACAAGCCCGACGTCATCTTTCTGGTCTACAACGACCACGCGACCGCCTTCAGCCTGGACATGATTCCCACCTTTGCCATTGGCACCGCTGCGGAATACCAGCCCGCCGACGAAGGCTACGGCGCGCGCCCCGTGCCCAAGGTGGTCGGCCACCCGGAGCTGGCTTCGCACATTGCGCAGTCGGTCATCCAGCAGGACTTTGACCTCACTATCGTCAACAAGATGGACGTGGACCACGGCCTGACCGTGCCGCTGTCCTTGATGTGCGGCCAACCACCGGCCGACCAGTTCGAGTGGCCCTGCCCGGTGATTCCGTTTGCAGTCAACGTGGTGCAGTACCCGGTACCCAGCGGCCAGCGTTGTTTCAACCTCGGCCAGGCCATCCGCAAAGCGGTGGAAAGCTATGACGAAGACCTGAACATTCACATCTGGGGAACAGGCGGCATGAGCCACCAGTTGCAGGGCCCGCGTGCCGGCCTGATCAACGCCGCTTGGGACAACGCATTCCTGGACAAGCTGATTGCCGACCCGAAGGCAGCCGCAGCCATTCCGCACATTGACTACGTGCGCGAAGCGGGTAGCGAAGGCATTGAGCTGGTGATGTGGCTGATTGCCCGCGGCGCGATGAACGACGTGGCGGGCCGCTCAGACGGCGTTAACCTGAAACACCGCTTTTTCCACGTGCCGGCATCCAACACCGCCGTGGGGCATCTGATTTTGGAGAACAAATAAATGAGCAAGACGATCAAAGTAGCACTCGCAGGCGCTGGCGCCTTCGGTATCAAACACCTGGACGGCATCAAAAACATTGATGGCGTAGAAGTGATTTCCCTCATCAGCCGCGACTTGGGTAAGACGCAGGAAGTGGCCGACAAGTACGGCATTAAGCACGTCACCACCGAGCTGTCAGAGAGCCTGGCCATCAAGGAACTCGACGCGGTGATTTTGTGCACCCCCACGCAAATGCACGCCGAGCAAAGCATTGCCTGCCTGAAGGCCGGCAAGCATGTGCAGGTGGAAATTCCGCTGGCCGATAGTCTCAAGGGGGCACAGGAAGTGGTGGCCTTGCAAAAGCAAACCGGTCTGGTCGCCATGTGCGGCCACACCCGCCGCTTCAACCCCAGCCACCAATACGTGCACAAGCAAATCAAGGCCGGTGCATTCAACATCCAGCAAATGGATGTGCAGACCTACTTCTTCCGCCGCACCAACACCAACGCGCTGGGCCAGGCGCGTAGCTGGACCGACCACTTGCTGTGGCACCACGCCGCCCACACGGTGGACCTGTTCGCCTACCAGTGCGGCAGCGCAGTAGTGCAGGCTAATGCCATACAGGGCCCGATTCACCCGGTGCTGGGCATTGCCATGGACATGAGCATCCAGCTCAAGGCCGCCAACGGCGCCATCTGCACCCTGAGTCTGAGCTTTAACAACGACGGCCCCCTGGGCACCTTCTTCCGCTACATCGGCGACACAGCCACCTACATTGCCCGTTACGACGACCTGTTCAACGGCAAGGAAGAAAAGATCGACGTGAGCCAGGTGGACGTGAGCATGAACGGCATCGAGCTGCAAGACCGCGAATTCTTCGCCGCCATCAAGGAAGGCCGCGAGCCCAATAGCAGCGTGGCCGGTGTGCTGGCCTGCTACGAAGTACTGCACAAGCTGGAGCAGCAGTTGAACGGTTAAGCCCTGTCAAGTCCTTACATCACGAAGCCGCAGCGCGGGAGAGCGGCGGCTTCGTGATGTTGCTACTACTTGCTGGACGACTTGTGGATTTTTGGCTAAAGTAAGGAATCCTTACTTTTAGCAAAATGCCATGCTCGCCAAGATTACGTCCAAGAATCAGCTCACGCTACCCAAAAGCGTGACGCAGGCTGTGGGGGCCACGGAATACTTTGACGTGGAAGCCCGGGCTGGTCAGATCATTCTCACGCCCGTGCGTATTCAGCGCGGTGACGCGGTGCGGGCCAAAATGGCGGAGCTCAATTTAACCGACTCCGACATGGCCGATGCTGTGGCCTGGGCCAGAACGCCGCAGGCAGCGCCAGCGTTGGCGGCCGAGCCCTTGGCCGCATATGCCGTTAAACCAGCCAAGGCCAAGAAGGCCGCTGCCAAAAAAAGCCCGTCAAAAGCATGAGCGCGCCCTTGCGCGTTGTACTGGACACCAATGTGGTCTTGTCCGCACTGGTGTTTGGGGGTGGACTGGCCGGGCGCGTACGACTGGCATGGCTAGGGGGTGCGATTCAGCCCTTGGCCAGTACCGCCACCGCGCAGGAACTGGTGCGGGTGTTGGCGTACCCCAAGTTCCGTCTTTCAAGTGAGGAGCAGGCGGAGTTGCTGGCCGATTACCTGCCGTACGTGCTGACCGTGCGCATCCCTCAACCACCGCCCTCCGTGCCTGACTGCCGCGACGAGATGGACTTGCCATTCATGCAATTGGCAGTTGCGGGCAAGGCACAAGTGCTGGTGTCTGGCGACCGCGATCTGCTCGCAGTTGCTCGCGAGTTTGAGCTGGCTAGTGGTTGCCCAATTTTGACCTTGAACGCCTTTTTCAAAACCTACGACGATGTCTAGTTCCGGCTGTCGATTGCACAGGCCTAAACCTTAGCCTACGCGCCCGAAAATGAATCCGCCCACTTCTCTAGCGACTCCACCGCTGAAGACAGCGTTTTGGCTTTCTGCACGGTAGCGCGCCAGACGTCCGAGTCCACCTGCACGCCGTAGTGGTGCATGGGGCGTTCCTGGCGACGGCGGGTTATGCGTTCTGCCATGTCGGCATCGCTGATGTGTTGGCCCAGAGATGCCAACACGGCCCTCTTTTGCGGCAACATGTCTGAGACCCGCATGAGCTTGAGCAGTCGCTGTTGCAGCACATCGTCGGCCCGCACCCGTTGGGCCTGCTGGTAGATCAGTTCGTTCAGCAGCGCCGACTGCAACACCTCATCGCTGGTGTTCACCGCCGACCAGACGATGCGTCCTTCAAAGGGCGAGAGCTGGCGCTTGAGTTCCAGCAGCGGGTTGGTGATTTCGCTGGTGTGAAAGAAGTTAAAACCCGCATCATTCCAGCCCCGCGCTTCCAGCGTCTCCCATTGATCCTGGCAACGAAAGCGCAGGCCGATCGTGATGTGGCCGTGCCGATCTTCGTTTCTGGAAATGGACGGGATGCTTTCGGTCAAGGTGGACACCGGCGCGTTTTGTAGGTTGCCAGATGGTAGCAAGGGCGCGCCACCCTCCCGAATATGTTTTCCGGCCACGACGGTGCAGCACAATGTGCGCATGAGCAACGCCAGTGCAAATCGCAATAGCCCCGCCTCCTTTAGTTCAGCGAACGCGCCAGCCGTCATGCCCGTGCATGACGAACCAGGCCACCTGATCCGCCGCGCACAGCAACTCGCCGTGGCGAGTTTTCATGAAGTACACGGCCGGCACGCCACGCCGATTCAATACGCTATTCTGCGCACGCTCCAGGAGTCACCCGGCATTGACCAGGTCACGCTGGCGCAAAAAATTGCGCTGGACACCTCCACAACCGCCGACATTGCCACCCGGCTTGATGCCAAGGGCTGGATCGAGCGCAAAGTGATGCCACGCCGTCAGCGCAGCCTGTCGCTCACGGCGGCGGGTGAAGCGGTTCTCCTGGAGATGCAGCCTGGTATCGAGCACGTTTACCAAGCGGTGCTGAAAAATCTGGAGCCCGCCGAGCAGGACGAATTCATGCGCCTGCTGCGCAAGCTGGTGCAGCTTTAGCCGCGCCGGCAGCGGTTCAGGCCAGCGTGTTGACCCGGGTGCCCAGGTTTCCGCTGGTCGCCAGCGGGAGCGCCTGTAGCAACGTGGCGACGCCGGATGCCTGAATATCAATCGCTTTCTTGAGCACAAACACCTGCGCCGCCTGCGCGACCTCACCTTGTGACTGCGGAGCGGTGGCGGTATTGATGGCTGCGGGTGAGATGGC
>CAKZJN010000224.1 GCA_936943465.1 uncultured Rhodoferax sp. | reverse complement strand
AACCCCGAAGTGCTGGCCCCGGCGGAGTCTTAAGTGGAGGGCTCCATGATGAACCCTCTGCTGGTCTGGGCCCTGTTGGCACTGGTGCTGGTCAACACATTCGTGCTGGTCTGGCTGGCCATGCGCAAGTCGGACGGGCAGGCGGCGCAGTTGGAGGCCGAGCGGCAACAGCGCGATGAGGCGGCCCGCAAAGAATTGCTGGCTACCGTCACTGCCCAATCGCAGAGTCTGGAGCGCACCCTGCGCCAGGAAATTGCTGAATCCTCACGCGGCGGGCGTCAGGAGTTGTCGCAAAACCTGGCAACCTTCCAGCAGACCCTGACGCAACAGGGCGCAGAGGCCACGCGCACCCAGAACAGCCAGATTGACGCCTTCGGCCAGCAACTGGCCTTATTGCAAAAAACGTTGTCCGACACGCTGACGCTGCAGCTTGGCAATGTGAGCGAATCCAATGCGCGCCGCATGTCCGAGATCCGCCAGACGCTGGAGGCGCAACTGGCGCAATTGCAAACCACCAATGCCACCAAGCTCGACGAAATGCGTGCCACGGTCGATGAAAAACTGCAGTCCACCCTGCAGGCGCGCTTGGGCGAGAGCTTCAAGCAGGTAGCCGAGCGGCTGGAGCAGGTGCACAAGGGCCTGGGTGAAATGCAGACATTGGCGCAGGGTGTGGGCGACCTCAAGCACCTGCTCACCAACGTCAAAACCCGCGGCATGTTTGGCGAGGCGCAACTGGAGGCGCTGCTGGAGCAGGTGTTTGTGCCCGACCAGTACGCCGCGCAGGTGGCCACCATTCCGGGCAGCAAGAATGTGGTGGACTTTGCCATCAAGCTTCCCGGCAAGGGCGATAGCGGCGAGCCGTTATGGTTGCCGATTGATGCCAAGTTTCCCAACGAAGACTACGAACGCCTGCTGGACGCGCAGGGCCGGGCCGATGTGCCGGGTGCAGAGGCAGCAGGCAAGGCGCTGGAATTGCGCATTCGCCTGGAAGCCAAGTCGATCAGCGAGAAGTACGTAGAGCCGCCGCACACCACCGACTTCGCGATTCTGTTTTTGCCCACCGAAGGCCTGTATGCCGAGGTGCTGCGCCGGCCGGGTCTGATGGAGAGCCTGCAGCGCGACCACCGCGTCACGCTGGCAGGGCCCACCACGCTGATGGCGATTTTGAGTTCGCTGCAAATGGGCTTTCGCACGCTGGCGCTTGAAAAACGCAGCAGCGAAGTCTGGCAGGTGCTGGGTGCCGTCAAGAACGAGTTCGGCAAGTTTGGCGATGTGCTGGCAAAGGTCAAGTCGCAAACCGAGACCGTGCTCAAGACGCTGGATTCCGCCCAAGTCCGCAGCCGGGCCATGGACCGCGCCTTGCGCAAGGTCGAAACGCTGCCCGATACCCAAGCCCAGTTGCTGATCGACACCGACCGGGAACTGGATGGCGATTAGCCCGCCTGCCTGGGCGCTGACCCGGCTGATTGCCGGACACATTTGCCTGCACGGGGCCATGGCCGGTACCCGGATGGCTGCGCCGCTGATGGCGCTCAAGCAGGGCTACAGCCCGCTTTATGTGGGTTGTCTGCTGGCGCTTTTTTCCCTGATGCAGGTGTTTCTGGCCATTCCGGCCGGGCGTTATGCCGACCGCCACGGCTTGCGCCGCCCGGTGGGGCTGGCCTTGTGCTTTGCGGTGACCGGTGGTCTGCTCGCAACGCTGTGGCCGCGCTTTGAGGTCTTGTGTATCAGCGCGCTGTGCACGGGCGGAGCGACCGGCGCGGCTTCGATTGCCTTGCAGCGCCATGTGGGCCGTGCGGCGGGCGATGCCACCGAACTCAAGCGGGTGTTCAGTTGGCTGGCGATTGGGCCGGCGCTTTCCAACTTTCTGGGCCCGGTGGCGGCCGGCTTGTTGATTGACCATGCCGGGGTCTGGTTTGGCGGTGTGGCCGCTGACACCACTGGCTTTCGGTCGGCCTTTTTGTTAATGGCCGTACTGCCGTTGCTGACCTGGTTCTGGATTCGCCCGACCCGGGAATTGCCCCCGGTGGTGCACCCGCCGGGCCAGCCACGCCCGCAGGTGTGGGGCCTGCTGCGCGAGCCGGCCATGCGGCGCTTGCTGCTGGTGAACTGGCTGCTGTCGAGTTGCTGGGATGTGCACACCTTTGTGGTGCCGGTGCTGGGGCACGAACGGGCCTTTAGCGCGTCCGTAATCGGGGCCATTCTGGGCAGCTTCGCCATGGCGTCGGCCTGTATCCGGGTGCTGATGCCGATGCTGGCGTCTTACCTGCGCGAATGGGTGGTGGTGTCGGGCGCCATGCTGACTACGGCCCTGCTGTTTGCGGTGTACCCGCTGATGCATTCACCCTGGACCATGGGCCTGTGCTCGGTGTTGCTGGGGCTTGCCCTGGGTTCGGTGCAGCCGATGATCATGAGCACCTTGCACCAGATCACGCCACATGCGCTGCATGGTCAGGCCCTCGGCCTGCGGCTGATGAGCATCAACCTGTCGAGTGTGTTGATGCCCATGCTGTTTGGCACTGCGGGTGCCGTGGTGGGGGTGTCGGTGGTGTTCTGGACCGTGGGTGCCGCCGTGGGCTTGGGGGCCCGAGCCGCTTGGCGTATGCGGCCTTGAGTGCGGCCTTGAACACTTGCCGGGTTCAGGTCAAGCCGTAAAAATGTTTGATTTGCTGCCAGGCGTCATGCGGGTCGTCGGTGTAGTGAATCAGGTCCAGGTCTTCGGGAGAAATGGTGCCTTCTTCTACCAGCACGTCCATATTGATCAGGCGCTTCCAGTAGTCGGTGCCAAACAGAATGATCGGCACGCGCTTGGCCTTTTGCGTCTGCACCAGCGTGATCACTTCGAACAATTCGTCCAGCGTGCCAAAGCCCCCCGGAAAGGCCACCAGCGCCTTGGCCCGCATCATGAAGTGCATCTTGCGGATGGCAAAGTAATGAAACTTGAAGCTCAGCGAAGGCGTCACAAACGGATTGGCCTTTTGCTCGTGAGGCAGGGTGATGTTGAGGCCCGGCGTAGGTACGCCCATTTCGTAAGCGCCCCGGTTGGCAGCTTCCATGATGCCGGGGCCGCCCCCGGTGCAGATGTACAGGCGGTCTTCCGGCGCGCACTGCAGGCTGTGGTGCGCCACCAGCTTGGCAAACAGGCGCGCGTTGTCGTAGTGCTTGGAGTTGCGCAAATGGCGCTGCGCCACCTTGATGCGGTTCACGTCGCCGCTGGCCTGAGCTTCCTCCAGGCGGGCAATGGCTTCTTCGGGTGACTCAAAGCGCGCACTGCCGAACACCACCACCGTGTCATTCACGCCCTGGTGGGTTTGCTCCAGATCGGGTTTGAGCATCTCCAACTGAATCCGGATGCCACGCGCTTCGCGCCGCAGCAAAAACTCGGGGTCGGTAAAGGCCAGTCGGTAAGCATCGGGCTCGGGCACAAAGCCCTGCTCGGACGTGGCGTGCAAAGCGGCCCAGGCATTGGCCAGGCGGCCTTCATTGAGGTTTTGGGAATTTTCCATGGCGATGATTGTGCACTCAGGCAGGGTGAATAACGACCATCCATGCTGTGGCTGGGGTCTTGGCGGAATTGGTGATGCTATGGGGCCGGTCCGCGGCATAACGCGCGGTCTCGCCGACTTTAAGTTTCTGGCTGACATCGGCCACCCGCACCTCCAGGGTGCCGGCGCTGAC
>CAKZJN010000223.1 GCA_936943465.1 uncultured Rhodoferax sp. | reverse complement strand
CGCGTGGTGGGCGATGTGCTGGGCCGCTTTCACCCGCATGGCGACCAGGCCGCGTACGACGCGCTGGTGCGCATGGCACAGGACTTTTCGCAGCGCTATCCGCTAATCGACGGCCAGGGCAACTTCGGCTCCCGCGACGGCGATGGCGCGGCGGCCATGCGTTACACCGAGGCGCGCCTGTCGAAAATCACCACGCTGCTGCTTGACGAAATCGACCAGGGCACGGTGGACTTTCAGCCCAACTACGACGGCTCCACCGAGGAGCCCAAGCAGTTGCCGGCACGCCTGCCGTTCTCGCTGCTGAACGGCGCCAGCGGCATTGCCGTCGGCCTGGCCACCGAAATCCCCAGCCACAACCTGCGCGAAATTGCCGACGCCTGCGTGGCCATGGTCAAGAATCCGGCGCTCAGTGATGAGGAACTGTTTGCGCTCGTGCCTGGCCCTGATTTTCCGGGCGGCGGCCAGATCATCTCAACGGCTAGCGACATTGCCGATGCCTACCGCACCGGCCGTGGCTCGCTCAAGTGCCGGGCCCGCTGGAAGATTGAAGATCTGGCGCGCGGCCAGTGGCAACTGGTGGTGACTGAACTGCCCATTGGCGTGAGCACCCAGCGCGTGCTGGAAGAAATTGAGGAAATTACCAACCCCAAGGTCAAGGCTGGCAAGAAGGCGCTGAGCCAGGAGCAAACCCAGCTCAAGGCCAGCATGCTGGCGGTGCTGGACGTGGTGCGCGACGAGTCGGGCAAGGAAAACGCCGTGCGTTTGGTGTTTGAGCCCAAGACCAGCCGCATCGAACAGCAGGAACTCATCACCGCGCTACTGGCCCACACCAGCCTGGAAACCTCGTCGCCCATCAACCTGACCATGGTTGGGCTGGACGGCAAACCCACGCTCAAGTCCTTCCGCCAGATGTTGCAGGAATGGATCAGCTTCCGCCACACCACCATCGAGCGCCGCAGCCGCCATCGCCTGGCCAAGGTGCTGGACCGCATTCATATTCTTGAAGGCCGCCAGACGGTGCTGCTCAATATCGACGAGGTGATTGCCATCATCCGTCAGAGTGACGAGCCCAAGGCGGCGCTGATTGCCCGCTTTAACCTGAGCGACCGGCAGGCCGAAGACATTCTTGAAATCCGGCTGCGCCAGTTGGCACGGTTGGAGGCCATCAAGATCGAACAGGAACTGTCGGAGCTACGCACCGAGCAGGGCAAGCTCGAAGAAATTTTGAACAGCCCCGCCGCACTGCGCCGCCTGATGGTGAAAGAAATCGAGGCCGATGCCAAGACCTTTGCCGACCCGCGCCGCACGCTGATTCAGGCCGAGAAAAAAGCCGTGGCCGAAGTCAAGGTAGTTGATGAACCCGTCACCGTGGTGGTCAGCCAGAAGGGCTGGGTGCGTACCCGCACCGGCCACGGGCATGAGGCCAGCAGTTTTGCCTTCAAGGCGGGCGATGGCTTGTACGACACCTTTGAGTGCCGCAGCGTCGATACCTTGCTGGTCTTCGGCTCCAACGGGCGCGTGTATTCGGTGGCGGTGTCGCTGCTGCCCGGCGGGCGTGGTGATGGCCAGCCGGTTACCACCCTGCTCGAACTCGAAAGCGGCACGCAGTTGCTCTACTACTTTGCCGGCCCCGCCAACGCCGTGCTGCTGCTGCAAAGCACCGGCGGCTATGGCTTCATGGCCAGCGTGGACAACATGGTTTCGCGCCAGAAGGCGGGCAAGGCCTTTGTCACCTGCAACGAGGGCGAGTCGCTTTGCAAACCCTCGCTGGTAAGCGGTGCGCACGGCCGGGTTCAGGTGGCCGGCACGCCCGCCACCCTGGTGCCGGCGGCCACGCATGTGGCCTGCGCGTCCACCGGCGGCCGCATCCTGACGTTCGAGCTGGCCGAGCTCAAGACGATGGAGAAGGGCGGTCGCGGCCTGATGCTGATCGACCTGGAGGCCAAAGACACGCTGGCCGGTGCGGCGGCCTACACGCGCAGCATCCGCATCGAAGGCATTGGCCGGGGCGGCAAGGAGCGCGAGGAAACACTGGAAATCCGCAGCCTCAACAACGCCCGCGCGGTGCGTGGACGCAAGGGCAAGGCAGCCGATCTGGGCTTCAAGCCCACGGGCATCACCCGCGTCGAGTAAAGCCTGCGCCAACATCGTTTTGTTTGATATCGCGCAAAGGCGCTGTCAGAAAACGCGAAGATCAACATTCCACAATGGGCCATGGATAAACGTTTGGTGGTTTCAGGTGGTGGCATTGGCGGGCTGGCGGCAGCGCTGGCCTGTGCCCGCAACGGGTGGCAAGTGGAGTTGCTGGAGCAGTCTCCCATCTTCGGCGAGGTCGGTGCTGGCATTCAGCTTGGGCCCAATGTGGTCAAGAAGCTGCGCGGCTGGGGTTTGGAACAGGCCTTGCGTCGAGTGGCCGCTTACCCTGCGCAACTGGAAGTTCGCAACGCTCTGACCGCCGAGCGACTCGGCGTGTTGCCGCTGGGCAAGATGGCGGAAAACCGCTACGGCGCGCCCTATGTGACCATCGCCCGCACCGATATGCATTCCTTGCTGCTGGAGGCCGTGCAGGCCCAGGGCGGCACGCGTTTGCACCTGGATTCGCGCGTCATTGATATTTCCCAGCATGAGGCTGGCGTGCGCGTCGAGACCGTGCAGGATCAGGTGTTTGAGGCCCCGTTGCTGGTAGGCGCGGATGGCTTGTGGAGCCGGACCCGCAAGCAGGTGGTGGATGATGGCCCGCCCCGTGTCACCGGGCACCTGGCGTTTCGCGCCATGCTGCCGCAAAGCGATTTGCCGGCCTCTATGCGGTCGCAGGTGGTTACGGCCTGGATGGGTCCCGATTTTCATGCGGTGCACTATCCGGTGCGTGCCGGCGCCTGGCTCAACATGGTGTGCATTGTTCATGGCAAGGTGGCGGGCGACCCGCAGTCGTGGGACCACAGCGCCAATGCGCACGAACTGCGCAGCCGCATGGCCTTGGCGCGCGGTGGCCTGCGGGATCTGATTTATGCGATTGACCATTGGCGCTTGTGGCCCTTGAGCGACCGCCCGCCCATGTCAAGTGCAGCCCAGCATGCCAAGGGCCGGATTGTGCTGGTGGGTGATGCCGCTCACCCCATGCGGCCCTACCTGGCGCAGGGGGCCGGCATGGCGATTGAAGACGCTTCTGCGCTGGCGCAGTGTCTGGACGACGACGCCCGGCCGATACCCGAATCCCTGGCGCGCTTTGCCTCCATGCGTTGGCAGCGCAATGCACGGGTGCAGGCCCGTGCCATCCGCAACGGCGAGATCTACCACTTCAAGGGCATTCAGCAGGTGGGACGCGACATTGCTCTCAAGCTCTTGGGGCAACGGCTGATGGACGTGCCCTGGCTTTACAACGGGCCCTGAGCGCGCTTGCCCTGAATGCACCGGCAATGTGTCAGCGCTGGTGGGCGGCATAGGCCTACAAATTGTGAGCGCTTGTAAACCACTTTGACTTCGACGCCATGGCTTTTTAAGCTGTGGCCTTCCTCCGAATTCTGATTACTTTCTGATCCATGAACCTCTTCAAGCGCGTTACCGCCTCCCTTTTGATTTGTTCTACCGCCATGTTGGGCGCTCCCATGGTCGCGCAGGCCGGCATGGTGTCCAGCACCGAATCGTTTGCCACAACGGCCCAAACCGACGCGCGTGCCAA
>CAKZJN010000222.1 GCA_936943465.1 uncultured Rhodoferax sp. | reverse complement strand
GTAGCCCTCAACGAGTTGAGAAAGTCAGTGCAGCCCGGCAGCATCGAGGTGCGTACCGGTACGTTCAGCTTGCAACCCCGCTACAGCAATGATGGCAAGCTCAATGGCTGGATCGGAACCTCTGAATTGGTGCTCGAAGGCAGCGACTTTCCCCGCATTGGCGCGATGGCCAGCAAAGTTCAGCACATGACTATTGGCAGCCTGAGCTTCAGCTTGAGTCGCCAAGCCCGCGCCCGACTGGAAGGGCAGGCGCAGTCCCTCGCTATTGAGAGCTTTCAAGCCAAAGCGGGCGATATTGCCCGTAGCTTTGGCTTCAAGGACTATGCGCTGCGTGAGGTGAGCGTCAGTGCGGCTGACCAGAATCTGTTTCCCCGTCCGCACATGGTGGCCATGGCTGCGCGCACTGTGATGGCAGACGCTGCTCCGGTTCCCCTGGAGAGCGGCAAGTCGCTCGTGGTGGTCACGGTGTCGGGATCGGTGCAGCTCTTCAAGTAGCATTGGGGGATGGCTGTCACCCCTGAATCCCAAAGCAAAAAATTAAACGCTTCTCCCGGTCTGAAACCCTCCAGTACGCTGGGGCGGTTTGAGCTTCGGCGAATTCTGGGGCAAGGCGCCCAGTCCACCGTCTGGCTGGCGTTTGACCCACGCATGGAGCGTGAGGTGGCCATCAAGGTTTTGCGTCCGGTTTCCGGTGCCAACGACCAGGCCATCAAGCACTGGCTGGAGGAAGCGCGCAGCGTGGGGCGCGTCAAGCATCCGAGTATTGTTCCGGTGTTTGAGGCCGACGTGCAAGACCAGCACGCCTACCTGGTGTTCGAATATGTCTCCGGCGAAACCTTGACGCAACGACTGGCAAGCAACGGCGTATTGGCTGCCCGCGATGCCGTGGCCTGCATGATGGATGTGCTCGACGCGATTGCCGTGGCCCATGCCGAAGGCGTCATTCACCGGGACATCAAACCCTCCAACATTTTGGTTGATTCGAGTGGGCGCGCACGCGTCATGGACTTCGGCATTGCTGCGCGGGTTCGGGGCGACTCGCCCGATGCCGCTGTAGCGGTGGGGGGCACTGTCGGCTACCTGTCTCCCGAGGCACTGGGTGGCGGGCAACCGGCACCGTCCATGGACTTGTTTGCCTGTGGCTTGGTGCTGGCAGAACTGCTGATCGGGAAACCCCTGGTGCGGGAAGCGGACCCGAACCGAGCCATGTACCGGTTGGCCCATGAGCAACTGGTTTTGCCCGAAGGCCTTGGCGGCGATGTGAACGAGGCCTTGCGCGCGATCGTGAACCGCGCTTTGGTGCGCGACCCGAAGCAGCGCTACCCGGATGCCCGCAGTTTTTTCAGTGCGCTCAGCGCCTGGATGCTGCCAGCGCCCGGTAGTACGGCACAGACGGGCAGCGGCGGGACGCTGGAGTTTCTGATGCGGCGCATGCGTCACAAGTCGGACTTCCCGGCGCTATCAGAGTCCGTGGTACGCATTCAGAGCATGGCCACCTCCGAGACGGAAAGCGTCAGCAGCGTTACCAACCAAATTCTGAAAGATGTGGCGCTGACCAACAAACTTCTGCGGGTGGTCAACAGCGCGCATTACGCTCGGGGCGGTAGCATCAGCACAGTTTCGCGCGCGGTCAGTCTGGTGGGCTTTAACGGCATCCGGAACATGGCCCTGAGCTTGGTGCTGCTGGAACACATGCAGGACAAGGGACACGCGGCCCAGATCAAGGACGAGTTTGTGCGTTCCCTTTTGGCAGGGACGATTGGCGCCGAAATGTGCGGCAACCCCAAAGAAGCGGAAGAAGCCTTTATCGGTTCCATGTTTCAGAACCTGGGGCGCTTGCTGGTGCAGTTTTATTTCCCCGAAGAGGCTCAGCAGGTGCGCAATTTGGTGGCAAACACCAAACAACCCATGTCTGAGGCCGCTGCATCGCTACAGGTCTTGGGGCTGAGCTTTGAGAACCTCGCAATAGGTATTGCCAAGTCCTGGGGCTTGCCGGAAAACATTCAGCGCTGCATGCGTTTTCCGGTGGGTGCCCCGCCGAGCAGCGTTTCGCCGGATACCGCGGAGCGCATACGTTGGGTGGCAACGGCCTCCAACGATATCGCCGATGTCATGCTGAAGTACGAGCCCAAAGAAGCGGCCCAGCACGTTGCGAATATCACACGCAAGTACGCCAAGGCGGTTGGCAGTTCCGAGAACCACTTGAATGGCGTGGTGGAAATAGCCAAGACCAAATTGGTGGAAATGGCGACGGCCATGGAAATCAGGGTCAAGCCCGAATCGGCGGCGCACAAGGTATTGAATGGCGTCCCGGAGGAAGGGGAAACTGCTGCCGCGTCAGGCGACGGCGCTGACAGTGGCATAGGCAATCTGGAACTGCATGCCACACAGGCAATTGACGTTTCCCAAACCCAGCCAGCGGTTAAATCCACACAAGTGGCGGAAACTCTGGCGGCCGGCATTCAAGACATAACCAATGCCATGGTCGAGGAATTCAAACTAAGCGACGTGCTGCGCATGATTCTGGAGACGATGTACCGGGCCATGGGCTTCGACCGCATCATCTTTTGCATGCGGGACCCCAAGACCGAGACCGTTACCGGGCGCTTTGGTTTGGGCGACGGTATTGATGCCTATGCCAAGTTGTTCAAGGTACCGCTCAAAGCGGCCACTCCCGATTTGTTTGGTGTGGTGTGCATCAAGGGGGTGGACAGCATGATCAGTGACGCCAGCGAGTCGCGCATCTTGGCGCGCTTGCCGGAGTGGTACCTGAAGTCTCTGAATGCCCCGGCGTTTTTATTGCTGCCCTTGCACATCAAGGGCGCACCGTTCGGCCTGATTTATGCCGACAAGACCGGCAAGGGAACACTGGAACTGGATGAAAAGGAACTGGCCTTGCTGCGCACCCTGCGCAACCAAGCCGTTATGGCGTTCAAACAGTCCCGTTAGGTATATAGGGCCCCCACGCTCCGCCGCTGCGCGGGTCGCTGCCCCCCGAGGGGGCGCATTCTGCCTTGGGGCGGCCCGGCGGCAGAACAGGGCCCCCAAGCGCAGCGGCGGAGCGTGGGGGTGCTATTTACTGCGCCACCCAGCCGCCGTCCATGTTCCAGGCTACGCCGCGCACGTTGTTGCCGGCGGGGGAGCAGAAAAACACGGCGAGGGCCCCGAGTTCATCGGTGCTGGTGAACTGCTTGGAGGGCTCTTTTTCACCCAGCAGCAGGCCGGTTGCTTCTTCATTGGTGATGCCTAGGGCGGCGGCTTTGGCGTCCACTTGTTTCTGGACCAGAGGCGTCAACACCCAACCCGGGCAGATGGCATTGCAGGTCACGCCGCTGGTGGCGTTTTCCAGGGCGGTGACCTTGGTCAGGCCGACGATGCCGTGCTTGGCAGCCACATAGGCCGACTTTTCAGCCGAACCCACCAGACCGTGAACCGAGGCCACGTTGATGATGCGACCCCAGTTTTTGGCCAGCATGCCGGGCAAAGCGGCGCGGGTGGCGTGGAAGGCGCTGGACAGGTTGATGGCGATCACGGCATCCCAGCGCTCGACGGGGAAGTTCTCGATACGGGCCACATGCTGAATGCCGGCGTTGTTTACCAGCACATCCAGGCTGCCGAAAGTTTCTTTGGCAAAAGCCACCATGGCTTCAATTTCGGCTGGTTTGGTCATGTCGGCACCGTGGTAGGCCACCTGCACGCCGAGGGCAGCGATTTCTGCCTTGGGCCCTTCGACGTCACCAAAACCGTTCAAAACAATGTTGGCACCTTGGGCCGCCAAAGCCTTGGCAATACCCAGCCCGATGCCGCTGGTGGAGCCGGTTACTAAAGCAGTTTTACCTTTCAACATGTGCGCTATCTTTCAGAAGTAGGAGGGGTTTGAATTAGGATTGAGCCATTATGAAACACCGAGCTTTAGCATGGCTGACCCCACACTGAATTTCGTTGCCTGCCGGGATGCGGCGGGTGGACACCGGATGGCCTATTGGCAATGGGGGGAGCCCCAGGCGGAACACACCGTGGTGTGTGTGCATGGTTTGACCCGGCAGGGGCGGGACTTTGACGTATTGGCCCGTGCCCTGGTCGCGCGTTCGCCCAAGCCCATCCGGGTGATTTGCCCCGATGTAGCCGGGCGCGGTCACAGTGACTGGTTTGCCGACCCGAATGGTTATGCCGTCCCAACTTACGTGGGTGATTTGCTGACCCTGATTGGCGAATTGAAGCCGCAGACCCTGGACTGGGTTGGAACCAGCATGGGCGGGTTGATTGGCATTGGCGTCTGTGCCCATGCCAAGGCGGTGGGCGCCAGCGTGCGTCGTCTGGTGTTGAACGATGTGGGCCCGGTGTTGGAATGGGAATCGCTGTTGCGCATTGGCACCTATTTGGGTCAAAACATGCAGTTCGACACACTGCAGCAGGCCGCCGACCACATGCGCACCATCGCCATCGGCTTTGGTCCCCACACCGACGAAGAGTGGCTCGAACTTTCGCGGCACATGGTGAAACCCGGGGCAGGAAGCGGTGTGCAACTGCATTACGACCCCGCCATTGCCTTGCCGTTCCAGGCGATTACGCAGGAAATTGCGGTGCAGGGTGAAGTGGCACTGTGGGGCTTGTATGACGGCATTACCTCCCAGACCTTGCTGCTGCGCGGAGCCGATTCAGATTTGCTGTCGCGGCAAACCGCTGAACTCATGACGCAACGTGGCCCACGGGCACAGTTAGTTGAGTATGCAGGCGTGGGGCACGCCCCAACACTGGTTGCGGCCGATCAGGTGGACTGCGTGGCCTCGTTCTTGCTGGATTGATGGGCACTAGAACGTCCCTGAGTTGATTATGAAAAGTTACTCTGCCGATATGGGCAGCATGGCCGCGTCGCCGGTTATCGCCGTTACGGCCCAAGGCTTTCCGGAGCAAGTGGGCGCATTGGCCCGTGCGCGCGCCTTTGCCGAGCCGCTGCTCACCAGTGAAACCCTGGATACCGGCGAAAACATTCTGGCGCACGCCGATGCGGTGGCCGTCATTCTGAAATCCATTGGCGGCTCAGAAGCGATGCAGGCAGCCTGCTA
>CAKZJN010000221.1 GCA_936943465.1 uncultured Rhodoferax sp. | reverse complement strand
GCAGCGAGTGCGAAACGTTCGTCGTTTGCAGTTAGTTTGTTTGAATCTGTTTTACGAGCGCACTCAGCTCGACATGCCCTGCTGCGCGTCCGAATCCACGTCGAAACCAGTGCAGCCCCTCGGTACCTATTTTAGGCCAAGGCCAGCAATTGCAAGAGCTCCAGCGGTGATTTAATCCGGGCGTCCGCGCCCCAGGCCGTTGTATCGGCCTTTTCTCCCAAATATCCGTAGTCGGCAGCCACGGTTCCCATGCCCGCCGCACGCCCCGCCACGATGTCCCGCTCGTCATCACCAACATACAGGCAACGCGCAGGGTCCAAGCCAAGCCGACGCGCCGCTTCCAACAGGGGTTCCGGATGGGGCTTGGCATGCGGCGTCGTGTCACCACTTACCACCGCACGCGCTGTCTGAAAAAGAGGCATCTGGCGAGTCAGCGGTTCCGTAAAGCGTGCCGACTTGTTGGTGACCACCCCCCAAGGCATGTTGGCAGCCACTAGCGCTTGAATAAGTTCCGCGACCCCATCAAAAGCGTAGGTGCGCTCGGTCATGCAACGTTCGTAATTCTGAAAGAACTCTTCGCGCATGACGGCAAACTCCAGGTGCTCCGGCGTCATGCCAAAACCGATGGACAACATCCCGCGCGCTCCTGCACCCGCCATGGGCCGATAGGTCTCCAGCCCCAGCGAAGGCATGCCCCGGCTGATGCGCATCTGGTCCACGGCGGCGCCGAGATCGGGTGCGCTGTCAATCAGCGTGCCGTCCAGATCAAACAAAACGGCCGCAACATTCTGAAACT
Source organism: uncultured Rhodoferax sp. (assembly GCA_936943465.1). Lineage (GTDB taxonomy): Bacteria > Pseudomonadota > Gammaproteobacteria > Burkholderiales > Burkholderiaceae_C > Allorhodoferax. Next base: position 10,294 of record CAKZJN010000221.1, on the reverse strand, counting down.
TCGCCATGCTCAAACCAGCGGTTTTTGGGTCGCAATCAGGTAGTTCACGCTGGTGTCTGAGTTGAGCCAGTAACGGCGCGTCAGCGGGTTGTAGGACATGCCACGGGATTGCCGCAAGTCCAGCCCTGCTGCGCGGCAGAAACCGGCGAGCTCACTGGGGCGCAGCATCTTGGCGTATTCGTGCGTCCCACGCGGCAGCATGCCCAACACGTACTCCGCACCCACGATTGCCAACATGAACGACTTGGGGTTGCGATTCAAGGTGGAGAAAAACACCCAGCCGCCCGGCTTCACCATCGCAGCACAGGCACGCACGATCGATGAAGGGTCAGGCACATGCTCCAGCATTTCCATGCAGGTCACCATGTCAAACTGACCGGGCGCCTCGGCAGCCAGGCTCTCGGCACTGACTTCGCGGTATTTCACGTTGGGGGTTTCTGCCTCCAGCGCATGCAACTGCGCCACCTTGAGCGCCTTGGAAGACAGGTCAATCCCCAGTGCCTGAGCGCCCTTGCGCGCCAGAGAATCGGTCAAGATTCCGCCCCCGCAGCCCACATCGACCGTCTTCAGCCCCTGAACCGGACTAATGCTGTTAATCCAATCCAGCCGCAGCGGGTTGATCTGGTGCAGCGGTCTGAACTCGCTCTCCGGGTCCCACCAGCGGTGTGCAAGGTCAGAAAACTTGGCTAGTTCGGCAGGATCGGCGTTTACGTGTGTTTGCATGATTGAATTATCTACGGGCAACAAAAAGCCCGCCTAAGCGGGCTTCTTGCAAAACCGGAAGTTCCGGATTACTTGGCGCGGGTACCGACCACTTCGATTTCAACGCGGCGGTTCTTGGCACGGCCGTCGGAAGTCTTGTTGTCAGCGACGGGGCTCTTCTCGCCCTTGCCTTCGGTGTAAACACGGTTCTTTTCGATGCCCTTGGACACCAAGTAAGCCTTCACAGCTTCAGAACGTGCAACCGACAGCTTCTGGTTATATGCATCGCCACCAACGGAGTCAGTGTGACCCACGGCAATGATGACTTCCAGGCTGATGGCCTTGACCTTGGAAACCAGATCATCCAGCTTGGCTTTGCCTTCAGTCTTCAGCACGGACTTGTCAAAGTCAAAGAACGCATCAGCTGCGTAAGTGACCTTGGCAGGTGCAGCGGCGGGAGCCGGTGCGGGAGCGGGTGCCGGAGCAGCGGCAGGAGCCGGTGCGGGTGCAGCAGCCACAGGAGCTACGGGAGCGGGTGCGGGCGCAGCGGCCTTGGGAGCAATCGCGCCATCGCAACCGGGGGCTGCAGTGGCGGGAGTCCAGCTGGCATCACGCCAGCATTCACCAGCAACGTTCTTCCAAACGTCACCAGCGGCGCTCTTCCAGTTGTGAATTTCTTGGGCGCCAGCTACGGATGTAAGTGCTGCGGTAGCGATAACGATTGCTACTTTATTGATTAGTTTCATGACTTTCCTTTATACGGAGCAAACTGCAGCGGCGCTGCGATCTTATTGGCAACGAATGAATTGGAGTAACCCAGTCCAATGCGTCGGGCTTTATTGTGCCACATCCGTAACGGGGCTTGTACGCTAAGCGACTACAGGTTGTGGGCATTCGTTGTGTTTATCCGACTCTGCTCGCCGGCGCAAATCGATTAAGCCCGGAACGTACAATGGCGGGTTGTCCCTGACATAGCCACGACTCTTCCATGACCCAGTTCGCCAAAGAAACCCTTCCGATCAGCCTTGAAGAGGAAATGCGGCGCAGCTACCTCGATTACGCGATGAGCGTGATTGTGGGGCGCGCGTTGCCCGATGCCCGTGACGGCCTGAAGCCGGTGCACCGGCGTGTGCTGTTTGCGATGCACGAACTCAACAACGATTGGAACCGCGCATACAAAAAGTCGGCGCGTATCGTGGGTGACGTGATTGGTAAATACCACCCGCACGGCGACCAGTCGGTGTACGACACCATCGTGCGTATGGCCCAGGATTTCTCCATGCGCCACATGCTGGTGGATGGTCAGGGAAACTTTGGCTCGGTCGACGGCGACAACGCAGCGGCCATGCGGTACACCGAAATCCGCCTGGCCAAAATTGCCCATGAGTTGCTGGCCGATCTGGACAAGGAAACCGTGGATTTCGGGCCCAACTACGACGGCTCTGAAAAAGAGCCGTTGGTCTTGCCCACCCGCATTCCCAATTTGCTGGTGAACGGCTCGGGCGGTATCGCGGTGGGCATGGCCACCAATATTCCCCCGCACAACCTCAACGAGGTGGTGGACGCCTGCCTGCACCTGCTGCGCAACCCGGATGCCAGCATCGATGATTTGATGGACATCATCCCGGCACCGGACTTCCCCACGGCCGGCATTATTTACGGCATCAATGGCGTGAAGGAAGGCTACCGCACCGGTCGCGGCCGCGTGGTGATGCGCGCCAAGTGCCATTTTGAAGACATCGACAAGGGCCAGCGCCAGGCCATCATCGTTGACGAGTTGCCCTACCAGGTCAACAAGAAGACGCTGCAGGAGCGCATGGCTGAACTGGTGCACGAGAAGAAGATCGAAGGCATCAGCCACATCCAGGATGAGTCCGACAAGTCGGGCATGCGCCTGGTGATTGAACTCAAGCGTGGCGAAGTGCCCGAAGTCGTGCTGAACAACCTTTATAAGCAGACGCAACTGCAGGACACCTTCGGCATCAACATGGTGGCGCTGGTCAATGGCCAGCCCAAACTGTGCAACCTCAAGGACCTGATTGCAGTCTTCCTGAACCACCGCCGCGAAGTGGTGACCCGCCGCACGGTGTTCAACCTGCGCAAGGCCCGCGAGCGCGGCCACGTGCTGGAAGGCCTGGCCGTTGCGCTGGCCAATATCGACGAATTCATTCGCATCATCCGCGAGTCACCGACACCACCGGTGGCCAAGACCGAGTTGATGAACCGCCCGTGGGACAGCCAGTTAGTGCGCGAAATGCTGACCCGCACCCGCGCCGACGGTGGCGTGGTCAATGCCGACGATTTCCGCCCCGATGGCCTGGAAAAACACTACGGCATGGGCAACGACGGCCTGTACCGCCTGTCCGATACGCAGGCACAGGAAATTCTGCAAATGCGCCTGCAGCGCCTGACCGGCCTGGAGCAGGACAAGATCGTTGCCGAATACAAAGAGGTAATGTCCGAAATTGAAGACCTGCTGGACATCCTGGCCCGCCCTGAGCGCGTTTCCACCATCATTGGTGACGAACTGGGCCATGTGAAGGCGGAATTCGGCCAGAGCAAGTTGGGCATGCGCCGCAGTCTGGTGGAGCACTCTTCGTTCGACCTGTCTACCGAAGACCTGATCACCCCCACCGACATGGTGGTGACGATGAGCCACAGCGGCTACATCAAGAGCCAGCCCTTGGGCGAGTACCGTGCGCAAAAACGCGGCGGTCGTGGCAAGCAAGCCACCGCTACCAAGGAAGACGATTGGGTCGACCAGTTGTTTGTGGCCAACACCCACGACTACATCCTGTGCTTCTCCAACCGGGGGCGTCTGTACTGGCTCAAGGTCTGGGAAGTGCCGCAAGGCTCGCGCGGCTCGCGCGGCCGCCCCATCGTCAACATGTTCCCCTTGCAGGACGGCGAAAAAATCACCGTGGTGCTGCCATTGACCGGCGAGAAGCGCAGCTTCCCGGCCGACCAGTACGTATTCATGGCAACCAGCATGGGCACCGTCAAGAAGACGGCGCTCGACGAATTCAGCAACCCGCGCAAGGCCGGCATCATTGCCGTGGACCTGGACGAAGGCGACTACCTGATTGGCGCTGCCCTCACCGACGGCAAGCACGATGTGATGCTGTTCAGCGACGGCGGCAAGGCCGTGCGCTTTGATGAAAACGATGTGCGCCCCATGGGACGCAATGCGCGCGGCGTGCGCGGCATGATGCTCGAAGACGGCCAGGGCGTGATTGCCATGCTGGTGGCCGAAGACGAGCAGCAAAGCGTTCTGACCGCCACCGAAAATGGTTACGGAAAGCGCACCAGCATCACCGAATACACCCGCCACGGCCGTGGCACCAAGGGCATGATTGCCATTCAGCAGTCCGAGCGCAACGGCAAGGTGGTGGCAGCCACGCTGGTGCATGTGGACGATGAAATCATGTTGATCACCGACAAGGGCGTGCTGGTGCGCACCCGTGTGTCGGAAATTCGTGAACTCGGCCGCGCCACCCAAGGCGTCACACTGATTGGCCTGGACGAAGGCTCCAAACTGAGCGGCCTGCAACGCATTGTGGAAAACGATGCCCAGGCGAATGAACCCTCCGAATCCCAAGGTGAAGAAGCCCAGGGGGACGACAACCAGGGTGGTGATACCGTTTAAGGCAGGGTTCCGACTGATGCAACGTCCCTACAACTTTTCCGCCGGCCCGGCGGCCATGCCCGAAGAAGTGTTGGCGCAAGCTGCCGACGAAATGCTCAACTGGCCCGATGCAAGCGGCAAGCGCTGCGGTATGGGTGTGATGGAAATGAGCCACCGCGGCAAGGAATTTTTGTCGATTTACACCCAGGCGGAAGCCGATCTGCGTGAGTTGCTGGCGGTACCGTCCAACTTCCGTATTCTGTTTATGCAAGGCGGTGGTCTGGCCGAAAACGCCATCGTTCCGCTGAACCTGAGCGCCCTGCGCTCCGGCCCGGCTGCGCGCGGCCACGCCGACTTCGTGCTCACCGGAAGCTGGAGCCAGAAGTCCCACGCCGAGGCCGGTCGCTACAGCCACACCCACATTGCGGCCAGCAGCAAGGCCGATGGCTACACCTGCATTCCCGGAGCCGCGTCCTGGCATATCAACGCAGAAGCCAGCTATGTGCACATCTGCTCCAACGAAACCATCAATGGCGTGGAGTTCCAGACCTTGCCCGACCTGAAGGCACTCGGTTCACAAGCGGAGTTGGTGGTGGATTTTTCGTCGCACGTGGCTTCCCGCAGCGTCGACTGGAGCCGCGTCGGTCTGGCCTTTGGCGGTGCGCAAAAGAATCTGGGACCCGCCGGCCTGACGTTGGTGGTAGTGCGCGAAGACCTGCTCGGGCATGCGCTGTCGATTTGCCCCAGCGCCTTCAACTACCAGACGGTGGCCGACAACCAGTCGATGTACAACACACCACCGACCTATTCGATTTACATGGCCGGGCTGATTTTTCAGTGGCTCAAGCGCCAGGGCGGCGTGGCCGCCATTGAAGAACAAAACCGCGCCAAAGCTGAGTTGTTGTACCAGGCCATCGATAGCTCCGGCCTGTATGTGAACCGGGTGCAAGCAGACTGCCGCTCCCGCATGAACGTGCCGTTCTTCCTGCGCAACGAAGCGCTTAACGATGCGTTTTTGAGTGGCGCGCGGGATGCCGGACTGCTCCAGCTCAAAGGACACAAGTCCGTTGGCGGCATGCGTGCCAGCCTTTACAACGCCATGCCCTTAAAAGGCGTGCAGGCGCTGGTCTCCTATATGCAAGAGTTTGAACGGACCCACGGATAAAGAACCCATGGCCAAAACGCTGTCTGAATTGCGCGTCCTGATTGACGCTGTAGACCAGGAATTGCTGCTCGCACTCAACCGCCGCGCCGCGCTGGCCAATGAGGTCGGTGAGCTCAAACGCGGCGAGGGTTCTGCGGTGTTCCGCCCCGAGCGCGAAGCGCAAGTCATCCACGGATTGCAGGCCGCCAACCAGGGCCCGATCAAGGATGCCAGTTTGGCCCTGATCTGGCGTGAAATCATGTCGGCCTGCCGCGCCCTCGAAGCACCGCAACGTGTGGCCTACCTGGGCCCCAAAGGCACTTATAGCGAAGAAGCTGCGTTGCGCTTTTTCGGCTCCAGCATTCAGCATGTGCCCTGCAACAACTTTGACGAAGTGTTTCATGCTGCCACCTCGGGCGCTGCCGAGTTCGGCGTCATTCCGGTGGAGAACAGCACCGAAGGCGTGGTTACCCGCTCACTCGACCTGCTGCTGAACTCCCCGCTGCACATCGTGGGCGAAATCAGCCTGCTGGTACGCCACCACCTGCTGCGCACTACCGCGTCACTCGAAGGCATTGAAGTGGTGTTGGCGCACCCGCAGGCACTGGCCCAGTGCCAGCAATGGCTCAGCACCCACCTGCCCCACGCAGAGCGACGCGCAGTTTCCAGCAATGCCGAAGGCGCGCGACTTGCGGCCGAACACCCCAACTGGGCCGGCATTGCCAGTGAGCGCGCCGGCGCCGAGTTCGGCCTGCACACCGCTGCCCAGGCGATTCAGGACGAAGCCTTCAATCGGACCCGGTTTGTCATGGTCTGCCTACCCGCCGTCATGCCGGCGCCGCAGGCTTCCGGCAAAGACTGCATCAGCTTGGTCGTGTCGGTACCCAATCGTCCGGGCGCCGTGCATGACATGCTGGTGCCGCTTAAGCAGCACGGCGTGTCGATGACCCGATTTGAATCCCGACCTGCCCGTTCGGGGCAGTGGGAATACTTTTTCTACATCGACCTGCAAGGCCACCCGTCCGAACCCAATGTGGCTTTGGCCCTGCAGGACCTGCGCAGCATTTGCGCCTTTTACAAAGTCCTGGGCACCTATCCCCTGGCCGATTAACCCCTAAATAGCCCCACCCTCATGTTCGAACAGCTTGGATTAATCGGTTGCGGCCTGATGGGCGGCTCTTTTGCGCTGGCGCTCAAACAGGCCGGGTTGGTCAAGCGAGTGGTGGGTTACAGCAAGTCACCCAGCACCACCGAACGCGCCCGGCAACTCGGCATCATCGACATTGAAGCGCCCTCGGCCTTACTGGCCGTCTCCGGTGCCGACATCGTGCTGCTTGCCGTGCCGGTGTCGGCGACCGAGGCCAGCTTCAAAGCGATTCGCCACCTGGTGACGCCCGACATGCTGATCATGGATGTGGGCTCCACCAAGCGCGATGTCGTCGATGCCGCGCGCCGTTCGTTGCGCGAACATGTGGGCCTGTTTGTGCCGGCCCACCCGATTGCCGGCAAAGAGGTGTCAGGCGTGGAGTATTCGGACCCCGATTTGTACACGGGCAAGCAGGTCATCCTGACCCCGATTGAGCGCACGCTGGCGCCCCAGTTGCAAAAGGCCCAGGAACTCTGGACGCGCCTGGGCTGCAAGGTGCTGACCATGTCGCCCGAACAGCACGACGCCGCCTACGCCGCCGTCAGCCACCTGCCGCACCTGATTGCGTTTGCGTTGATGAATGCCATTACCGGGCAAGAGCAAGGCAAGGAATACCTGTCATTGGCCGGACCCGGCTTTCGCGACTTTTCCCGCATTGCTGCGAGCGACCCCAAGGTGTGGCGTGACATCCTGATGGCCAACCGCGAAGAGTTGCTTGCCCAAAGTGCCCTTTTCAAGAACAACCTGCAGGCCCTGGAATCGCTGATTTCCGGCGGCGACGCCACGGCGCTCGAAACCCTGATTGAACGCGCCAGCACGACCCGCGCCAACTGGAGCATGAACTCCAAGAACAAAGCCTGATGTTTTCTACTGAATTTCTCGACCTCCCCAACCTGCGCGGTGCCGCAGGCGCTGTCACCCTTCCCGGCTCCAAAAGTATTTCCAACCGCGTGTTGCTGCTGGCCGCGCTGAGCGAAGGCGTAACCACCATCCACGACCTGCTCGACAGCGACGACACCCGGGTCATGCTGGTCGCCCTCAAAACGCTGGGTTGCGATGTGACGCAGGACGGCAACACCGTCCGCATTCAAGGGCTCGCCGGCCAATTGCCGGTGCGGCAAGCCAAACTATTCTTGGGCAACGCGGGCACCGCCATGCGCCCGCTGACCGCTGCGCTGGCCGTGCTGGGTGGCGATTTTGAACTTGGCGGAATTCCCCGCATGCACGAGCGCCCGATTGGTGATCTGGTCGATGCCCTGCGCCAGCTCGGATGCCAAGTCGACTGCCTGGGGCAAGAAGGCTTTCCGCCGCTGCACATCGGCACCGCTTCGGTCAAAGTGGACCAGCCGATTCAGGTGCGTGGCGATGTGTCCAGCCAGTTCCTGACTGCGCTGCTGATGGCGCTACCGCTGGTGGCCAAACAGGACATCGTGATCGAAGTAGTCGGAGAGCTGATTTCCCGCCCCTACATTGAAATTACCCTGAACCTATTGACGCGCTTTGGCGTGAACGTGGAACGCCAGGGCTGGCAGCGCTTCACCATTCCGGCGGGCTCCAAACTCCGCACGCCCGGCGTAGTGCATGTGGAGGCCGACGCCTCCAGCGCCAGCTACTTCATCGCGCTCGGCGCCATTGCCAACGGCATTGGTGGCCAAAACGGCATTCGCGTGCAGGGCGTTGGGGCCGACTCCATTCAAGGCGACATCCGTTTCCTGGATGCCGCACGCCTGATGGGCGCACAGATTGAGAGCGGACCCAACTGGCTGCACATCCGCCGGGGTGCCTGGCCTCTCAAGGCAATTGAGCTGGACTGCAATCACATTCCGGACGCCGCCATGACGCTGGCCGTCATGGCGCTGTATGCGGAAGGCACCACTACGCTGCGCAATATTGCGAGCTGGCGCGTCAAAGAGACCGACCGTATCGCCGCCATGGCCTGCGAGCTGCGCAAGATTGGCGCCACCGTGGTCGAGGGCGCAGACTTTATTCAGGTCACGCCGCCTGAAAGCGCCGGCCACTGGAAAGCCGCCAGCATTCACACCTACGACGACCACCGCGTGGCCATGTGCTTTTCGCTGGTTGCGTTCAACCCGGCCGAATTGCCAGTCCGCATTGAAGACCCGAAATGCGTGGCCAAGACTTTCCCCGACTATTTTGAGACCCTGTTTTCGGTAGCCCAGGCCGCCACCAACCACATTCCGGTGTTGTGCATGGACGGCCCGACCGCGTCCGGCAAAGGCACCTTGGCCGCGGTACTGGCACAAAAGCTCGGCTACCACTTTCTGGACTCTGGCGCGCTGTACCGCATCACCGGGCTGGCCGCGACCCGCGCGGGCATCGTGCTGGACAGCGCCAATCAGCAAGCGATTGCCGACCTGCTGCGCTCCCTGCCGATTCGCTTTGAAGGCGGCCAGATCCTGCTCAACGCCGAAGACGTGAGCGAGGCCATCCGCACCGAAGAGGCTGGAATGAACGCCTCCCGGGTTTCCGCTTTCCCGATGGTGCGCGAGGCACTGGTGGAGTTCCAGCGCAGTTTTCGCAAATTGCCCGGCCTGGTGGCCGACGGACGCGACATGGGAACCATCATTTTCCCCGGCGCGCCCCTCAAAGTTTTCCTAACCGCCAGCGCCGCCTGCCGCGCGGAACGCCGCTATAAGCAGTTGATTTCAAAGGGTATTCCGGCTACAATCGACAGTCTTCGCGCCGACCTGGAAGCGCGTGATGCACGGGACACATCCCGCAGCGTTGCGCCTCTCAAGCCGGCTGAAGATGCCAAGTTGCTGGACAACTCGGATTTGACGGTGCAAGCCTCCGTTGAAATCGTGTTGGACTGGTGGCAAGGCAAGCAACCGTTCAGGTCCGCCTGAGCGGTTGGCACCGGGCCTCGCGGCCTAGTGCACACGCAAAGCCTTCGGGCTTTGTGCATTTGGCCCCCAAGGCTCACCTCGCGCGACAGCGCATTGGCCGAAGGGATCGACAACTTAACCCCGCGGTTTTTTTCCGCAAACTACATGTCTGAATCTTTCGCAGCCCTATTTGAAGAATCCCTGCAACGCTCCGAGATGCGCACCGGTGAAGTGATCACCGCTGAAGTGGTCCGCATCGAGCACAGCTTCGTTGTGGTCAACGCTGGCCTCAAGTCCGAAGCCTATGTGCCAATCGAAGAGTTCAAGAGCGACAAGGGCGAAATCGAAGTCCAAGTTGGCGACTTCGTTTCCGTGGCCATCGACTCCGTTGAAAACGGCTATGGCGACACCATCCTGTCCCGCGACAAGGCCAAGCGTCTGGCTTCCTGGATGAGCCTGGAAAAGGCCCTGGAATCCGGCGAATTCGTTACTGGCACCACCTCCGGCAAGGTCAAGGGCGGCCTGACCGTTCTGGTCAACGGCATCCGCGCATTCCTGCCCGGTTCGTTGGTCGACACACGTCCTACCAAGGACCTGTCTCCGTACGAAAACAAGACCATGGAATTCAAGGTCATCAAGCTCGACCGCAAGCGCAACAACGTGGTGCTGAGCCGCCGCGCGGTGGTGGAAGCCTCCATGGGCGAAGAGCGCGCCAAGCTGATGCACACCCTCAAAGAAGGTTCTGTGGTGCAAGGCGTGGTCAAGAACATCACCGAATACGGTGCGTTCGTGGACCTGGGCGGCATCGACGGCCTGCTGCACATCACCGA
>CAKZJN010000220.1 GCA_936943465.1 uncultured Rhodoferax sp. | reverse complement strand
TGCTTCATCGGTAGTCTGTGCTGCAACCCCCAACGGCAGCTCTACCCAAAAGCAACTCCCTTGACCCGGTTCGGAACTAAAGCCCATCTCCCCAGCCATCAATGTCACCATTCTTTGACACAGGCCCAGGCCCAATCCAATACCACCGTAGTGGGACGTCGTGCTGTTATCGCCCTGGGTAAAGAACTCGAACATGCTGGCTTGCATTTCGTGGGCAATGCCAATGCCGTGGTCCAGCACTTCAAAGCGCAAGTGGACCACTTTGGCAGAGGCGCTGACAGGGTTCAGCCGCAAAACAATGGGCCCTTGGGTCGAGAATTTGACCGCGTTGTCAAGGAGTTCTGACAGCACTTGCCAAATGCGGTGCACATCTCCATGCACGCGCGCGGGCAGCGCTGCATGCACGTCCAGTTCCAGCGTCATCCCTGGTGACTTGCTTAGCACCTGCTTCTGCATTTTTTCCAGGAGTGGGGGTAATTCAAAGTCTGTGCCGGCAATATGGATCTGGTTGGATTCCAGCATGGCAGCATCCAGCAGGTTTTCCACGAGCCGCAGCATTTGCTGGGCTGACTGCTCCATCCTCAGCAGGCGCTTAAGGCTCTTTGGTTCATTTGCTTCTCGCTTGAGCAGCTCGGCGTATCCAATGACGTGGTTGAGCGGAGTGCGCAACTCGTGGCTCATGTTGGACAGCAGAGCGCTCTTGGCTTTGCTGGCTTGCTCGGCCTTTGCGCGAGACTCCGCCAGTTCCCTGTTTTTTTCCAGAAGGAGCGCTTCAAGTTGATCGCGTTGACGTGTCAATTCAGCGTGCGCTACTTTCAACTTTTCTTCTCTGGCTCGTCTTTCCGATACATCGCGGGTTACGCCCAAAAGATGCTTGAAGCTGCCGTCCGAGTTAAAGATGGGGTAAGCCAGAACTTCACCCCAATAGGTGGAACCGTCTTTGCATCGGTATTGTTGATCTCCACGATAAGACGCTGGTTTTGTGCCCGTAGCGAGTGCATCCAGCAAATACAAGTAGTAGTTCGTCGACTCGACCAATGATTCGGGGCAGAGGATTTCTCCCACTGGCTGGGCAAGGGCTTCTTCTGGCGTGAAGCCGCGGACCCGCTCTACGGACGGACTGATGTAGGTAATCGTGCCGTCAATCGCCATCGTCCAGATAACGTCGTTCATGTGGTCTGCCACCACTTGAAAAAGTTCCTCACTTTTCGTTGGCACTGACGCGACAGGCATTGGCTTTCCTTTATTTTTGGATGTCGTAATGGGTATTGCCGCCCTTTTGGGGCGCACAGAATTTGCATCCGAATGGATCCGACATGCCATTCGAAACGCACCATTTTCGCGCCAAATCGCAGGCTCGGTCAGGGCTGCAGGTGTTGGCACAGCCAGTTGCACACCGGGCTGTTGGCGTCCTCCAAACCACCAATCACGGTGAAGTGGTTGGCGCCCGGCACCGCGTGCAATTCCGAGCGGTTGCCTGCCGCCTGCCAGGCCTGGTGGTAAATCAGCGACTGGCGCGCGAACTCGGTGCTCTCGTCGCCGCCCCAGGTGATCCAGAGCGGCGTGGCACAGGGCCGCACGCTGAACGCCGGCGAGTTGCGGCGGATGATGCCGTCGTCAAGCTGGATGGCGGGTTGCAAATAGCTGTAACGCAGGGGCTCAATGTCATACAGCCCGCTAAAGGGCAGGGCCGCTACAAACGGGTCCTGGGGCAGCCCATAGTCGTCAGCCCATGCGGTTTGCAAGGCCATGGCGGTGAGGTGCCCGCCAGCGGAATGTCCGCCGATGGCCACGCGCTCGGGATCGCCGCCGTGGTGCTGAATATTGCGCAGCGTCCAGGCCAGCGCGGCGCGGGTCTGCCGCACGATTTCGTCAATCGTCACGCGCGGGCAGAGCGCGTAGTTGATGACCACCGTGGTGATGCCGCGTGCCTGCAGTCCCAGCGCCACACCGCTAAAGGTTTTGCTGGACAGGGCCCGCCAGTAGCCGCCATGAATGAACACGAACACCGGTGCGTTGGGGGCATCGGCCGGAAAGATGTCGAGCGTTTCCTCCAGCGTCGGGCCGTAGGGGACGTCGAGCACGCAGCGCAGTTGCGTGCGTGCCTTGGTGGCCATGCTGACGTAGTGTTGCCCCGGCGCGTTGGGGTCGGGCAGCGCGGCAGACGGGTTGTACTGGGCGTCGAACTCGGCCTGGGCGGAAAACTCTCGGTACAAGGGGCGAGGCATGGGAGGCATAGGGGTTTTTCTGTTTGACAGGTAAATAGTTTAGAACTAAAGTAAATCCGGTTCAAGCCAATTCCCAACCAATGAAGCCGGGGTGAGTAATGAAGATTGTGTGCATAGGCGGCGGTCCCGCCGGACTCTATTTCGCATTGTTGATGAAAATGCGCAACCCCGGGCATGACATAACGGTGGTCGAGCGCAACAAGCCCTACGACACCTTCGGCTGGGGCGTGGTCTTCTCGGACGCCACCATGGACAACATGCGGGTGCACGACCCGGTGACGGCCGCCGAGATTCAGCAGGCCTTTAACCACTGGGACGACATTGAGCTCGAATTCAAGGGCCAGCGCATCCGCTCCGGCGGCCATGGTTTTGTGGGCATCGGACGCAAAAAGCTGCTCAACATCCTGCAGGCGCGCTGCGAAGCGCTGGGCGTCAAACTGGTATTTGAGACCGAGGCCGAGTCCGACCTGCAGTACCCCGACGCCGACCTCATCATCGCCAGCGACGGCATCAGTTCCCGCATTCGCACCCAGTACGAAGACGTCTTCAAACCTGACATTGCGGTACGCCCGAATCGCTACATCTGGCTTGGCACGCACAAGCTGTTTGACGCCTTCACCTTTGCCTTTGAGAAGACCGAGCACGGCTGGTTCCAGGCGCACATCTACAAGTTTGACGAGAACACCACCACCTTTATCGTCGAGTGCCCCGAGCATGTCTGGCAGGCGCACCGGCTCGATCTGGCCGATCAGCAAGACTCCATCGAATTTTGTGAAAAGCTGTTTGCCAACACGTTGGGCGGCGCCAAGCTGATGACCAATGCGCGCCACCTGCGCGGCTCGGCCTGGCTCAACTTCCAGCGGGTCAAGTGCGAGCAGTGGTCGCACTTCAACGGCCGCAGCCACGTGGTGCTGATGGGCGATGCGGTGCACACCGCGCACTTCGCCATCGGATCGGGTACCAAGCTGGCGATTGAAGACGCCATTGAACTGGCCAACCAGTTCCAGGCCCTGGGTGACACGGCGGAGCACATCCCCGAGGTGCTGCAGCGCTACCAGGCCTCGCGCAACATCGACGTGCTCCGCTTGCAAAACGCCGCCTGGAACGCCATGGAGTGGTTTGAGGTGTGCGGCGGTCGCTATTGCGATCAGTTGCAGGGCCCGCAGTTCATGTATTCCATGCTCACCCGCAGCCAGCGCATCAGCCACGAGAACCTGCGGCTGCGCGATGCAGCCTGGCTGGGCGACTTTGAGCGCTGGTTTGCGACACAAGCCGGCATGCAAATTGCGCCGGACCAGAAAGCGCCTCCGCCGATGTTCACGCCCTACAC
>CAKZJN010000219.1 GCA_936943465.1 uncultured Rhodoferax sp. | reverse complement strand
CTGACCGACGACGGCGACGTGTGGTGGGAAGGCATGGAAAAGGACACCGGCAAGCTGCCCGATCACCTGATCGACTGGCAAGGCAACGACTGGACTCCGGCCATTGCCAAGGAAACCGGCGCCAAGGCGGCCCACCCCAACGCGCGTTTCACCGTTGCCGCTGGCAACAACCCCGCGCTGGACTCGGCCTGGGATGACGCCAATGGCGTGGCGATTGACGCCTTCATTTTCGGCGGTCGCCGCTCGACCACCGTGCCGCTGGTGACCGAAGCCCGCGACTGGACCGAAGGCGTCTATATGGCTGCGACCATGGGCTCCGAGACCACCGCTGCCGCTGTGGGCCAGATGGGCGTGGTGCGCCGTGACCCGTTTGCCATGCTGCCGTTTGCCGGCTACAACATGGCCGACTACTTCCAGCACTGGCTGAACCTGGGTGCCAAGCTGCAAGCCTCCGGCGCCAAGCTGCCCAAGATTTACACCACCAACTGGTTCCGCAAGGGTGACGATGGCAAGTTTGTCTGGCCTGGCTACGGCGAAAACATGCGCGTGCTGAAGTGGATGATTGACCGCCTGGAAGGCACCGCTGCTGGCGTAGAAACCGGCTTCGGCGTGGCCCCTGCCTATTCCGAAATCACCTGGACCGGCCTGGACTTCTCGCAAGCCCAGTTCGACTCCGTCACCAGCCTGAGCAAGGATGCCTGGAAACAGGAAATTGCCCTGCACACCGAGTTGTTCACCCAGCTCGCCTACCACTTGCCCAAGGAACTCGAAGAGACCAAAGGAAAGCTGGAACAGCGCCTCGCGGCCTGATTCAGCCAAAACGATGCGCCTCCCGACGGGCGCACATGCAAAAAAGCCACCGCATGCGGTGGCTTTTTTTTGACCGGCTAACGCAACTTAGGCGACTTCGTCGGTGCGCACCATCGCGGCGCGAATTTCTTCCAGCACGCGCGGGTCGTGGCGGGCCATTTCCCACATACGGGCTTCTTCCTGGCGGGCACGTGCTTCGATCCAATAGGTCACGAAGCCACCGGCGATGAATGCCGAAATCTGGCGCAGCGGAGGCGCCAGCAGAGCCAGCCCAGCGAAGGCCACGGTCCACAGCGCCACCCAGCCGGCCAGCAAATGGCCATCGGTCCAGGTGTCGATCACTTGGTCGGCAACCACCAGCAAGGCGGCCATGACGGCAGCCAGCAGCATGCCGGCCAGCGTGCGGGAACCGTCCTGAGCGGAGCCCATATTGCCGGCGATTTGCAGGCTGGAAACCGTGCTCTTGCTGTTGGGACGGGAAAGTTGGGGTTCTGCGAAGTGGGCCATAGCGAACTCGCCTGTGAAGTTAAAGATCGGTGTATTGGTTGGAGACATTGCCCCGATACTAGGGTAAACACTAGTGTCGGTCTACTTTCGATTGGTGATCACAATTATTCATACAATGAATATATGAGTCCACAAGCAACGGCATCTGGCCCCAGCACCGCCTTTAACCTGCGCACCTTTGACCTCAACCTGCTCAAGGTGTTTGACGAGGTAATGGCCGAGCGTAACCTGACCCGCGCGGCGGCGCGCCTGGCCCTGACGCAACCGGCGGTCAGCAACGCGTTGCGCCGCCTGCGCGAGGCGCTAGGCGACGAATTGCTGACCCGCAAAGGGCGCGCGCTGGAACCCACCAGCCGGGCACTGGAGTTATGGCCGGCCGTGCGCGACGTGATGCGCGGGCTACAAACCTCGCTGGCGCCCAGCGTCTTTGACCCGGCCACCGCAGACGACTTATTTGTGCTGGCCATGGCCGATGCCACTGCCGCCGAACTCATGCCGGGCTTGGTGGAGGTATTGGGCCGCGAAGCGCCCGGCGTCAGCCTGCGCGTGTTGCCACTCACCACCCGCGACCCACGCAAACTGCTGGACACCGAGTTGGCCGACATGGCCATCGGGCACTTTCCGGCGGCGCTGGCCGACCTGACTGCACGCGCGCAGATGGGCGAGACCCTGTCGTTCCTGCACCACAGACTGTTTCAAGGCGACTACGTCTGCGTCATGCGCGAGGGCCACCCTTTTGCGAACGGGCCGTTGAGCCTGGCCCGCTATTGCAACGCGCGGCATATGCTGGTCAGCTTTTCGGGACACGCCTTTGGCTTTGTGGACGAATCGCTGGCTTTGCTGGGCAAAAAGCGCCGTGTGGTGCTCACGGTGAACCAGTTTTTTACCGCCGGCAAGGTGGTAGCGAACTCCGACCTGCTCACGGTGCTACCGCGCCACTTCATCAACGTGACCGGCTTTGCCGACCAACTGGTGCAGCGTGAATTGCCGTTTGAGGTGCCACCCATTCAGGTCGACGCCATCTGGCACCACCGCAAGGATGCCTCCAGCGCCCACGCCTGGCTGCGCGCCAAGGTGCTGGCGCTGGCCGACAAAGCCTTTCCGGCATGATGGGCCCCGCATGAAGATTCAACTGCTGTCCGACCTGCACCTGGAAACCCACCCGCACTGGCGCGCCACGCCTGCGCCGGGGGCCGATGTGCTGGTGCTGGCGGGCGATGTGGGCTCGTACCAAAACGGCCACCGCATGCCCGACGCGCACTTTGGCCTGAGCCAGTTTTCGCCGCTCCAGGGTTGGCCCACGCCGGTCATTTTTGTTCCGGGCAACCATGAATACGACGGCATGGACTTTGACGAGGCGCACCAACGTCTGCAGCAGAGTTGTGCGGAGCTGGGCATCACCTGGCTGGAGCGCAGCAGCCTGGTCATGCCCTGGCCGGACCAGCAAGGGCGGCCGGTGCGGTGCATCGGTACCACGTTGTGGAGCGACTTCGATGCGTTCAAGGCGATTGAAAAGGCCTACCGGGCTGCTAATTTCTACCTGAAGAAAACCGGCGCCACCCGCGCCGGTCAACCCTATCTGGCCGAGCAGGTGCGCGAACAGGCACTGCAATGTCAGCAATGGCTGCAGGCCGAACTCGCCAAGCCCTTTGACGGCAGCACGGTGGTCATCACCCACTTTGCGCCGAGCCTGAAAAGTGCCGACCCACGTTACGGGCTAACACCGGGAACGGCCGGCTTTTGCAATGCGCTGGACGCGCTCTTGCCGCAGGCGCAACTCTGGCTGCACGGGCATTTGCACGCGCCGTCGGACTATGTTGCCGGGGGCTGCCGCGTGGTGGCCAACCCGCTAGGCTACGCCCGCAAGAACGAGCAGGTGCACTTCAAGTCGGCAGAGATTTTGGTAATTTAGTTACCGGCGGGCACCGGGCGCGCATGCAGCCCGTCAAAGCAGGTGGCCATGACGAGGTCGATGATTTGCGCATCGTCGTGCAGGCCGCCCATCTTCAGGAACTCCAGCACCGGATCGCAGGCACGGGC
>CAKZJN010000218.1 GCA_936943465.1 uncultured Rhodoferax sp. | reverse complement strand
ATCGACTACAGCTTGAAACGCTGGACTGAGCTCACGCACTTCGTGGAAGACGGTGACGTACCCATCAGCAACAACTGGGTCGAGAATCAAATACGCCCGATTGCCCTTGGGAGATCTAACTGGCTATTCGCCGGCAGCCTGCGCGCGGGTAAGAGGGGTGCCGCGGTTATGAGCTTGCTGCACTCGGCGCGCATCAACGGGCATGACCCATATGCCTACTTCAAGGACGTTCTGGAGCGCTTGCCGACTCACCCGGCAATCCGCATTGACGAACTGCTGCCCCATCGCTGGGCGCCACTTGCGGCTGCTGATACCCATACAGCCGTATTGACCGCTGCGGTTTGAATCGCCCCGCATTGGACTGATAAGCTATGCCGATGGCATTGCGAAAAACCGCATCAATCAAAAAGCGTAAACAGAAGTACGCCTACCAAATGTTGGTCAGGCTAGTCGATAGCGAGCCTGTGATCTGGCGCCAGATCAGTGTGCCAGGAAACATGACGTTGGCAGACCTGGACCGCATCATCCAGGCTGCTATGGGTTGGACCAACAGTCATTTGCACCTGTTCACAATAGACGGTCACGTGTACGGGATGCCTGATGATGAATGGGTGGATGAGATGCCCAACCTGCCCGACGACGAATTCACCTTGGACGAGGTACTGGGAACAAAGGTAAAAACCTTCTTTTACGAGTATGACCTTGGAGATGGCTGGCAGCATCAGGTCAGCGTACAGATGGTCATGATCGCCAACGAGGACCACAACAGCTGGCCTATGTGCCTAGGCGGTGCAAACGCTTGTCCCCCAGAAGATGTGGGCGGATTGGGGGGCTACGAAGAGTTTCTTGAGACCATCCGGGACCCCTCGCATGAAGAGCACGATGCAATGCGCCGATGGTGTGGTGGGCCGTTCGACCCCACAGGGTTTGACATCAACTCAGCCAATCGCGACATCCGCAGATGGCTCATCGAAGACGAATGAGCGAATGATTGAAGCTGCGGCGCTCCCTTAGTCAAGGTGACTTAGCCGGACGCATGCGCTTCTTTCAACTCCGCCAGTGCTTTACGTCGAATTTTCGCAAGACTTGCTTTGCGGGTTTCAGTGACTTCCTGAATTTGGCTTTGTACTTTTAATCGGCCTCTGCCTCGGGCCAAAGGTCAGGGAAGTAAAAGCGAAGTGCTGCGCGGGGGATGGCGAAGCGCAGCGCGCCGTAAGCTGAATCGGTTGCCAGGTAGCCTTTCTTCAACAGCGATGAGATCAAGTCCGTTGCAACGCGCTCACCGAGGCCGGTCATTTGCTTGAAGGCTGCTCGTCCAAGCTCGGAATTGGTGCTGAAAAGGTAATGCAACGGAAGAACAGCCTCTTTGCGCAAGCCTGTTTTCTTTGACTCCTCGAAAATCAATGCTGCATGAATGCGCTCGCGCATTGAGCCCACATCGAGCAATTTGCTCATGAAGCGCACCTGGTCAATGCAGGTGTCGAGGGTGTAGTTGATCCAGTCGATCAGGCCTGCTTCAGTGAGGTTTCCTCGGCCATCCAGATCGCCATGGCGGTGTTCGTCAGCGGCTCTCAGCATGCCCCTGTATTTCTCCTCGGTGCGTGCAAATCCCCGAAGAGGTGACCACAGCCCATTGGTGAGCCCTTGGGCATGCAATGCCAGATGGGTGTGCAGTCGTGCGACACGACCATTTCCGTCCAGGAAAGGGTGTACCCAAGCCAGCCGGTGGTGTGCTGCAGCAAGAGCCACCACTGAGGCTTCGCCTCGTCTGCTTCTGCCATACACCTCTTCCCATCGGCCCAAGAAAGCTGGCAGTGCCGTTGGGGTCGGTGCTTCATGGATGCCCACTGCAACTCCACGGGTGCGGACTTGGCCTGGTGTGAGCAGTGATCTGTCTGCCAGTGTCAGGTCTTCTGCGGTGAGTTCGCCAAACAATTGGAGGTGCAGCCATTCCAGTGCTTGCGTGGAGTAAAGCCATGGAACCACGGTTTCGCCCGCGTCCAATTTCGCTTGAATCAGGCGCTCACACGCGATTTCCGTCTGGATGTGGGACACCGCCAGCCTCTGCCGCCTCGCCACATCCGACTCTTTGGAGAAGTCCCTGAGCAGGGCACGTTCAATGTCGGAAGGGCGCGTGTGCTCGCCCTCAATCCGGTTGGTGTAGTACGAATTCATGCTGCGCAGCAGTTCGCGCAACTGAACGGCGGCCCCAGGCGCGGCCGAAGCGCCAAGGCTTGCAGCCTCTCGAATGAGGTCACTTGCCTTCTCCAACAAGGCACCCATGAGGCGATCTTGCGGAAGCAATGGCTCAAACTGATGCGGTGCATCGTATTGCTGGATGATTTGCGACTTCATTTGCGAGATTGTATGCGAGATAATTTCAATCATAAATGTCTTCTGAATTCCAGAATAAATGCGAGACTTATTTCATGAATAAGGGCAGATTCCATCCCGAGGGATACAAGTTGTACGAATCGACTCCAGGAACACGGTGCTCTCTGGATCGCGCAAAGAGGCAAAGACTGAAGGCGTGTCACTCAATTCCTTGGTGCTGGCATTGTTTGCAGAGGGATTAGGGCGACGCAGCGCCACACTTCAAACACCATGATCGACGGGGTACCATGTGGACTTAAGAAATGTCGTCATTCTGGTGTCACGATTGGGTGTCACGAATTTGACAGCGCAAAACACCGCTGCGTTCAGTAAGTCATTGATTTTGAATGGGTTTTTACAGTGGGGTTCGAGCCCCATCAGCGACCCCAAAGATTCTCCTTAGAAATCAACAAGTTAGCCTCAGACTTTCATTCTGGGTCTTTTTTGTTTGTGCTTCGGTTTGATCATTTACAGATCGCGTCGCGTGGTTTTTTATGAATAGGGTTTGTTGTTCGTCTCGCTTTACTTAACTGTCGGCGGTCCGCAGATCCACCCATCGCCGCGCCTCCTCTAACGTGGAAAACAGCGCAGACGCTTCCGGTCGGGCACGCAGCGGCAGTTCCCGATTGAACGCATCAACGATTGCGGGGAGCTTCGCTACGACCACCCTCAGCAGGTCGGGTTGCGACAAATCGAACCAGAAATCAAGATCGTTTAGGTACGCCACATGGACCTCATTCACGCGAATCTCCGTTACGTCCAGAAAGTCTGCGATCCGATAGCGCGCATCGGAACTAACTGGCGAGTGCAGCGCGTTGGTTAGGGTCACAAAGTCCTCGCGCGTAATGACCCCGGTGAACTTGGCGTACAGCCCAGCGGCCTCGTAGGTGATCTTGCAGGACATCAGTTCGACACGTTGATTATTGGATGTGAAGAAATGATCGCAGAAATCATGCCCCCGATGTTCAAATTGCTGCAGTCCCGTGCTGACTTATCTGGCCTAGCGGGGCGAACTCCGTTGTGATGTTTGCAAAGCGATCGCCTCCAGACGCAGGCGTGTGGCTTCATCCAATGCCCGCCCACGCCATGGAATTAGGCCCGGAACGATCCTGGCGTATTCCGAATACGCGCTCGGGTGGTGGGCCAGAATGCGGCCTTCTTCCTTGCGGCTGCCTATGATCAGGTACGCAGTGATGCACTGGGCCGAGATGAACCAGGTGTCTGTCATAGGTTGTATCCAGACAAATACGAGCATCAAGAAATACCAGGGGTGTCGCACCCAGCAATGCCACGGGCTGAAGGTCAGGGGCCAAGTCTCGACCTTCAAGCCCAGGAAGCCGGTGATAGAGTAGAACTTCAGTGTGTGCAGGAATGCCAATCCCACGAATGCACAGACAAGCAGCCTTATCGGCTGTAACCAGCGCGGCTCTTGCCATAAGGGAATTGCCGGGTAAGCAGCCAAGATGACTAAGGGTACTGCTGTCATCACGACTGCAATCAGGTTGTACGCCAGTCGGCTCCATCGTCGGAATACTCCGTGCAACCGGTTACCAGCCAGAAAGCTGTGGCCAAGGCCAAAGAGAAGCCAACTTGCCAGCAGCAGTATGTGGTGTGCGGTAAACATGGGAGTGCATGCTAGCGCAGACCGGTTTGCGCAGTGCGTCCATCTTTCTATGCCTGTACTTCGGTCCGCATACCGGTGGGTCGGTTGGTGTTTACCCTTATGTAATTTGTAGGGTCAACAAAAGCAATCACACACAGTCCTTTAGGCCGCTGGGCACGCAAACTTCTTTCAACAACAGAAGGAGGAAAGCGATGCAGGCAACCAACCATTTCACTAACGTGTCCCAACTGCAGAAGATCTGGGCACTGCGGGCCGCCGGGGCCGTTGGGGCGGCCGCCTTGCTGGTGATTGCTGCGCCGTTTGTGTGGACCGCAGTGGCCACTGGCATGGGACTGGCCGCATTGGGTGCCATGGGCGCGGCGGGTGTGGTGGTGTTTCAAAGCATACCGCTGGGCATGCAGAAACTGGAAAACCACCTGCTGTTGCTGCGCAAGGCGGAGGCGCGGCGCAACCCGATTGAGCAACTGCAAAACGAGGTGCTGCGCCGCGCCGAGCGCCTGCGTGCTTTTCGCCAGGCGCTGGTCACGGTGGGCGGTCAGATTGAGTCCATCCACCAGATGATCGAAACCAGCCAGAGCAAGTTCACCGGCCCGGTGCTGGCGCGCCAGGAGCGGGCGCTGGCAAAGCTGCAGCAGTTTCACAACATCAATATTGGCCGCCTCAACCAGGCGCAGGCCGCGCTGCAGGAGTTCAAGAACACGGTGGAGCAAAAGCAGAGCGAATGGCAGATCGCTCTGGCGATTGACGATGCCAACCGCGCGCTCGACCCCAATGCCGCCGACCACCTGATACAGGACCTGCTGGCTGACACCGCGCTGCGCACCGTACAGGACCGCTTTAACAACGTGTTTGCCGAGCTCGATGTGCAGATGAGCAGCATGGACAGCCCCACCCGCAGTCTGCTGCACCAGAGCGAGCGCGACCATCTGGGCGATTTGCAATTGGCATCTATCAACGTAGGAGGAAGCTTATGAAATTCTGGAGATTGCTTGCATGGGTCTGCACGGTCTGTTTTCTGTCGCTGATCTTTATCAGTTGGCTGGTGCATGACCGGCCGGTGCCGCCAACCCCGGAGCAACTGAAAGAGCCGCCATTGGCGCCCAAATTTTGATAACCCCATTCATCAAGGAGAACGCCATGAATGTAAGTAACAGCCTTTTTGCCCTCGCATCCATGGCCATCGCCGTGGCTGCCACGGTTTATGCACCCAGCGCCAGTGCGTTGGAAGAAACCACTTCGCCCAGCAATGCGCTGCGTATCGGCAGTGGCCCGGACGGCAAGCTTTACCAGTTGCTGGTACGCGATATGCAGGCCATGTGCGGCAATGAGGTGCCCATCATCAATGTGCCCACGATTGGCGGCATTCCAAACCTGATGGGCCTGTCGGCCAGTACGCTGGATCTGGGCATCGTGCAGCTCGACACGCTGACCGAAATCGGCAAGGACGGCGACGAGAACATCCAATCCTTGCAGGCGGTTATGCCCTTGCATACCAATCTGCTGCACGTATTGGCTCTGCGCGATGGGTCTCAGGTGGGTGAGCCGAAAAAGAACTTTTTAGGCTGGAAAGACGAGGACAGCCGGGAGATCCGGGTCGTGCGCCGGTTCACCGACCTCAAAGGGCTCAAGGTGGCGGTAGTGGGCTCCACCATGTTGCTGGGGCAAAAAATCAATGAGCAAAATCGCCTCGACATGAGCCTGCGCAAGGCCGAGTCTGACGACGAAGCCGTCAAACTGCTGCAAGCCAACAAGGTGCAGGCGATCTTCACCGACGGCGGCTGGCCGCTACCCACCATCGCGCGCCACAAGAGCGACAGCGGCCTGCTGCTGGTGGACTACGACATCATGCCGCAGGCACCGTTTGTGGTGGTGAAACGCAACTACCAGAACCTGGATGCCTTCAACACACGCTTTCTGGGTTCCCCCAATTTGCTGGTGACACGGCCGTTCAAGCCCGGTGGCGATATCGGCAAACGCGTGCTTGCCTTACAGAACTGCCTGCTCAAGCACCAGGTCGATTTGCAGGAAGGCCGCTACCAGGCTGCGTGGAAAGAAATCAAGTCACCCACCGACACCCTGGGCGTGGTGCGCTTCGGCAAAGCCAAGTAGTGCGCTTGCGATAATCAGGTCCGGGAGAAAAATACATGTCAAACAACCAGATCGTTGCCAAACGCAAGGCCCAGTTGCGCCTGCGCCTGTTGGTTATATTGCTGGCCAGTCTGCCCTTGCTGGTGGCGGTGATCTGGGTGGTTTGGATGGTGCGCGACCTGATTACGGAAATGCAGAAGAACCAGGTGGTCGCCGTCCAGTCGATCGTGCTGCAGGCCCGCAAAGACGAACTCAAGCACTTTGTGCAGGCCGGTAGCAAGGTCATGGCGCATTACTGCGCTCCGGAGAACGGTGCCATCAAACTGAGTCGTGAGGGCAAAGAGTTGCTGCGCCACATGGACTTTGGTGACCTGACCGACGACAACTACTTCTTTGTCTACACCATGGATGGTGTCAACGTGATGCACCCGCGCCTGCCGCAAATTGAGGGCAAGAGTCTGTGGGACTTTAAGGACGCTTCGGGCAACTTCATCATCCAGACCCTGCTGACGCACGCCCGATCCGGCGATCACTTTGTGGACTATGTTTGGCATCGCCCATCTACCGGTCAAATTGAAGACAAGCTGGGTTATGTGGAATACGTGCCGGAGTGCGATTTGATGATTGGCACCGGGCTTTATCTTGATTACATGAAGGAGGTCAAAACCTTCATTGAGAAGCAGACCGACCAGACCATTCAGCGCACCCGCGACCGCATTGTGCTGATTGCGCTGGCCTCACTGTTCGTGGTGGCTGCGGGCGGGTTGACGATGAATATTCACGAGCAACGTGTTGCCAATCAGAAATTGCGGCGCATGGCGCAGCAGGTGGTGGAGTCGCAAGAGGCCGAACGCACCCGCGTGGCGCGTGATCTGCATGACGGTGTAAGCCAATGGCTGGCCGCTACCAAATTCACCTTTGAGACGGCACGCCTGCAACTGCAAAAGGGCCACGCCGAGAAGTCGGGCCAAACACTGGCCAGCGGTGTGGAAAAGTTGCAGGAAGTGATGCGCTATGTGCGGGAAATTTCGCACCAGTTGCGCTCGGCCATGCTCGATGACGCAGGCCTTGGGCCCACCATTGAGCAGGAGGGGCGGGAGTTTGGCGAACGCACCGGTATTGATGTGCAGGTTCGCATTGGCGATATTCCGGCGCTGCAAAAAGATGTTGAAAGCGACTTGTACCGAACCTTTCAGGAAGCCACCCGCAATATTGAAAAGCACGCTGGAGCCAGTCACGTCGACGTCTCCATCGACACCGACAAAGCAGGCTTGTGGATGCGCATTACCGACAATGGCACAGGTGCGCCGCATGCAACCGGGCGGTTAAAGAATGGCATTGGCCTGCTCAACATGCGCGAGCGTATTGAACGGCACGAGGGGGAGTTTGAATTCCACTCGGAGCCTGGCGTCACCCGCATCACCGCCTTCATACCGCATAAATATCTCTAAGGATTTGTCCCATGACCCCAGCCGAATCCCTACCTAAACCCATGCCGGCCATTCGATTGCTGCTGGTGGACGTGCATGCTATTTCCCGGGAGAGCTCCCGTTTGCTGCTCGACACGATTGCAGGCTTTGAAGTGGTGGGTGAAACCGACGAGCACCACGAGGCCATGCACATGGTGTCTGAGTTGCAGCCGGATATTGTCATTGTCAGCATGCGGGTAAAGGGCTCAACCGGTCCCGATACAGCGCGCCTCATTCTGCAAATGCACCCTGAAGTGCAAGTGGTTTTCTGGACGCTGTTTGAAGACCCCGAGTACGTGCGCTCTGCGCTATCGGCAGGAGCGCACGCTTATGTGCTCAAGCAAGACCCATCCGAAGAAATTGAAATTGCTATCGACAAGGTGCTCAAAGGGCAGACCTACCTTTCACCCAGTTTGAAACAGCTGCATTGAAGCGGACCGCAAGGAGGAGACAGCTATGAATCAAAAAATCAAAATTCTGGTCATCGATGACCACCCGGTGGTGCGCCAGGGCGTGGTGGCCATGATCCGCGAATATGGCGAAAAGTTTCACATCGTCGGAGAGGCGGTCAATCCGCAGGAGGGGCTTTCCAAGGTCCAAGCACTGCAGCCCGATGTGGTTGTAACGGACCTGATGTTCAGCGGAAGCGTGCAAAACGGCATCGACATCGTGAAGGAACTTGGCACCCAATTGCCAAACGTGCGCTGCGTGGTCATTACGTCCAACATGCAGGGACACTTTATGGTGGAGGCCTTTAAGGCCGGTGCCAAGGCGTTCCTTTACAAGGACTCGGATGGCAAAGAGTACATGCGAGCGATTGAGGCTGCCTTTGACGGTATGACCTATTTCCCGCCGGAACTATCGGTGGAGATGGAAAAGTGGAGCCGGCTGCCTAAGTTAACACCAGCACAGGTTCGGGTGCTGCCGTACGTGGCCAAGGGTATGGCTTCTAAGGCGATTGCCAAGGAACTTAACCATCTGGATGCCCCGAAGCAAATTGACTGCCGGACCATTGACCAGCACAAAAGCGCAATCAAACAGAAGTTTGAAATTGACAGCAGCGGCGCTCTGGTGAGCTTTGCGATCAAATACTGCGATGACAACGGGATTGATTACAAGGACCTGAAGTTGCACACCAAGCGGTCCCTGCTGGGTTTTTAGCGAGGCCGCGCTGGCGGCCCGCCAAAAATCACGATTGCTTGGTCTTGCAGGTGTTGATACCTAGAATTGAGTATGGGGGGCACCAGCCGATAGCACCGGTTGCCAACGGGACAATGCCCAACCAACCCCAAACACCGATGTTGCCGGTCAGGGTCAAGCCGATCAGCGCCAGGCCCAACACGATGCGAATGATGCGGTCGATACCACCTACGTTTGTTTTCATACCTATCTCCAATAAAAGTTGCTCAATGTCTGCATTGAAACACAGGCATGGCCCAAGGTATGCGACTTAAGTCACAGACCTAAGCCCCACTGATGAGCGGGACCGTGAAATGGAAAGCGCTGCCGCGCCCAGGGTCGCTGATGGCCCATAGGCTTCCATCCATCGATTGCGCCAACTGACGGGAAATGGCCAGGCCCAGTCCCGCTCCGCCGTGGAGACGGGTAGTGGACTCGTCCACCTGGGTGAATGGTTGAAATATGTAGTCCAACTGTTCTTTGGCAATGCCGATTCCGGTGTCTGCCACCACAAACTCCAGATATTGCTGCTGGTTTTGCAGCAGTTTGCTGGCGGTTACCGTGACACCGCCGGTCGCGGTGAACTTAAGCGCATTGCCAATCAGGCTGGCCAGTACCTGGCGAATGCGAACCGGGTCCGCCACCACCAGTTGCGGCAAGTCAGGAGCCAAGGTCCACTCCAGTTGCAGTGCTTTCTTCTGAGCCTCCGCCCGAAACACTTCGGTGGACTGCATCAGCAATTCGCGCAATACAAAGCTGGCGGCGACGATTTCAATCTTGCCTTCGTCCAGTTTGGAGAAGTCCAGAATGTCGTTGATGATCGTCAGCAGGCCACGCCCCGATGAACTGGCCAGGCTCACATAAGACCGCTGCTCGGCATCCAGTTCGGTATCGGCAATCAGGTCGATCATGCCGAGCACACCGTTGAGCGGTGTACGCAATTCATGCCCCATGTTGGACAGAAACACGGAGCGCAACCGGGAGGCCTCCTCTGCCTTGTCGCGTGCAAGCAGGGCGCTATTGGCGGCCTCGCGCGATTCAATGGCTTCGTTCAATGCGTTCTTCAAGGCACGGTCAGGCAGTATGCGCAGGAACAGAAATGACCAGGTGGCAAACCACAGCGAAATAATGGTGATGCCGACCATGTTGCCAAAGACTTCAGCAATCGATCGGCTGACCTCAAAGCTGCCAATGCGGCCCTCAGGCCCCTCAATCGGGCTGCTCGCTGTGATCGGCCATGAACCCAGTGGGTCCTTCGACTCTGCCACAGTCGCCCCGTTGGCATCAACGATGCGTTGGGCTGCAGCGGTTTCCGGGGTGGCCCTTTGCGTGAGCAGATCGGTAAAGTTGTGGCCGTGCAGGCTGCCTGGTTGTGTCGATTGGCGAAGCACTTCGGCTACACGGTGCGCCCCTTGAATGGCTTCTTTTTCCGCTGCAAAACGCAACTCAGCACGCGACAGAGCAAAGTAGGCTGCGGTGGGTGCAACCGACGTCAGGATCGCCACCACGTATGCGGTTGCGGTCGTAATGCGTATCAGCCCTGCGCCACCAATTTTTTCAGCCAACACGGTTGAATCCCATTCTGTATATTGAGCTATCGGGCGACGCACGTCCGTGTGCGAGGTTGTACGCTACCCAATAGGCTGGACCATCATATCGTGCAAGCGTGGCGGCTTGAATAGGTAGACTCGAGCGTGTCATGCTCTAGAGTTGACATTTGTCAATGGAGTCCAGCGTTGCCTTTTGCTTTTGCCGGAGAAACTTTATGGGAAATGAAACGATTGATGCCGCCATTTTGGCCCACCGGGGTTGGGTTTCGCGTTTCAAGACCGCGTTTGATGGCATCAACACCGAGCACTTTGAATTGGACCGCACGGTGGACCACGGCGCATGCGACCTTGGGTGGTGGTTGCGCCAAGTTGATTCTGTTCATGTGCTGGGACGTGAGCCGCACGACCGCATCGTGGCCCTGCATGAACGGTTTCACCTAATTTGCGGTGTGCTGGCAGCCCAGTTGAATCACCGCCAGGGCGGCTTGCATTATCAGGAACCCCTGGCCGAACTGGACACGATTTCCAAAGCCATCGTGTCCATTCTTTTGCAGGCCCGCGAATTGCAGGACTAGCGCCAGCCCTCAGGTGCCTGCCCAGGCGCGCAACACCTGCTTGCCCAACGCCATCATGTGAACTTGGTCGGGGCCGTCGGCAATGCGGCACCAGCGCGCATAGTTAAAGGCTTCGGCCAAAAAATAGTCTTCTGTCAGGCCGCCTGCGCCGTGCATCTGAATGGCCATGTCGATCACCTCAGAGCCCAGTTGCGGCACCATGATCTTGGCCATGCCTATGGCATCCATGGCCGCCTTGTTGCCCTCACGGTCCATCTTGTCGGCCGCACGCAGTGTCAGCAGACGGCACATTTCAACCTTGGATGCCATGAGCGCAATGCTCTCGCGCACCGAACCCTGCTCGCTGAGCTTCTTGCCAAACACCACACGGCTGTTGGCGCGTTGGCAGGCTAGCTCTAGCGCCCGCTGTGCCGCGCCGATGACGCGCATGCAGTGGTGAATGCGCCCAGGCCCCAGGCGGCCCTGGGCAATCTCGAACCCGCGCCCTTCGCCCAGCAAAATGTTTTCTCTGGGCACGCGCACGTTGTCGAACACAATTTCTGCGTGGCCATGCGGTTCTTCCCAGTAGCCCAGGGTGCTCAGGGGACGCACGATGGAGATGCCCGGCGTGTCCCGCTCCACCAGAACTTGCGACTGCTGTAAATGCCGGCTGGGATTGTTGGGGTCCGTCTTGCCCATCACGATGAACACCTTGCAGGCATCCAGCATGGCACCGGTAGCAAACCACTTGCGGCCGTTGATGACATAGTGGTCGCCGTCGGCCCGGATGGACAGCTCCACATTGGTGGCATCGCTGGAGGCCACATCAGGTTCGGTCATCAGGTAGGCCGAACGGATCTCGCCAGCCAGCAGGGGTGTGAGCCAGCGCTCCTGTTGCGCTGGCGTGCCATAGCGTGCAAAAACCTCCATGTTGCCGGTGTCCGGCGCGCTGCAGTTAAACACCTCGGCCGCCCAGAACACCCGGCCCATGATCTCGGCCAAAGGGGCGTACTCAACATTGCTCAGGCCGCATCCACCATGCGCATGGCCAGGCATAAACAGGTTCCACAAGCCTTGCTCCTTGGCTCGCTTTTTGAGGGCTTGCACCACCGGCGGCGTACTCCAGCGGTTGGTGGCCACCTGTTCCTTGAACGTGTGCTCCTGCGGCACCACGTGGTCCTGCATAAACGCACTCAGTTCCTGTTGCAGTTGCACCACCCGGGGGGAATGTTCAAAGTTCACCGTACGCACCTTTTATTGGACACTTCTACGGCCGTGAAGGTAGCCGATTTTGGGCTTGCCGCCGGTCACCTGCGGGACCTCGGGCGCGCTTGTTATTACACTGGCGGGACCATCCTATTAACGATCCAGAACCAGGGACTTTCATGACCAGCATGCTGTTTTACGAAAAGGCGGTCGCACTCAACCGCGAAGCACACCAGAAATACACATTGACGGTGCAGCCCGATCACTTTGCGTTTGCCAAAAAGACCAACTCGGCTTTGCTGACCGCCGGCGAGTTTGCGCAGGCGGCACTCGATTACCCGGTGGTGTTTGTAGGGCAGGCCGGTGGCCCATTTACTGCGGTGGCTTTATTGGGGCTTGCGTCGGACGAAAACCTGATGGTCACAGCAGCCGGTACCTGGGAGCCCGATACCTACATTCCTGCATTTGTGCGTCGCTACCCGTTTGTGCTGGCTGGCGAAGAAAGGCAGGAGGCGCTTACGGTGTGCCTGGACGAAGCCTATGCGGGCTGGAATACCGAGCAGGGCACCCGACTGTTTGAGGCCGATGGGTCTGACAGCACCTACCTGAAAAACATGGTGGGCTTCTTGCAGCAGTTCCACAATGAGATGAACCAGACCAATGCCCTGGCTGCCCGGTTGGCAGCATTGGGTTTGCTCGCATCCAAGGTGATCACTGTGGAGGTTGACGGGCAAAAGGCGACGCTGGACGGCCTGTGGGTCGTGGACGAGCAAAAGCTTGTGGCGCTGGACGATGCGCATATGCTGGAACTGGCCCGTACCGGTGCGCTGGGGCTGATCTACACACACCTGCTTTCGCTAAAGAGCGTGGGGCGCCTGGTTCGTCTGCAAACGGCTCGGCGCAAGGCTGCGGCCAAAGCACTCGCCGAGCAATTGCCTAAGGGTGGCGCGAGCGTGGTGCACTGAAACCCATGTTGACCGAGGTCCAGGTTCAGCAGCTTTGGGACGCCGCACGTGCAGCCCAGACTCGGGCCTATGCGCCGTATTCCCACTTTGCAGTGGGTGCGGCCTTGCTGGATGAGCACGGTGCCATTCATGCCGGTTGCAATGTAGAAAACGCGGCCTTTCCACAAGGCTGGTGTGCCGAGGCCAGCGCCCTTAGCGCCTTGATCATGGCTGGAAGCCGGCATGTGCGGGGTGTTTTGGTGCTAGGGACCGGCGGCACCTGGATCACGCCTTGCGGTGGATGCCGGCAAAAGCTGCGCGAGTTTGCCGATCCCGATACGCCCGTTCTTTCGGCGAATTCGGATACTTTAGGGCCCGCCTTTACGCTGGAGCAGTTGCTGCCTCAGGGTTTTGGGCCTGGTCATCTTCCGGCGGCTTGAAGGGGTGCCATGTTGAAAGACGCCCTGCAACTCCTGAAGACCCGGGCGCCGGGTTTCGTGCCCCGCGTGGCGGTGGTGCTGGGCAGCGGGTGGGGAGGAGTTACCGAGCACATCGTTGACCCGGTGCGCGTGGCCTATGCCGATTTGCCGGGTTTTCCGGTACCCACGGTGGCGGGGCATGGTGGGGAATTGTGGATGGGCTCCATTGGCACTCAAGCGGTGGCCGTGATGAGCGGGCGCAAGCATGGTTACGAAACCGGTGCGGTCGATGGCATGCGGTTGCCGCTTCAGGTTCTGCAGGCACTGGGCTGCGAGGTGCTGGTGCAAACCAATGCAGCGGGCAGTTTGCGCGCGGACCTTGCTCCACGCAGCCTGATGGCCATAAGTGACCACATCAACTGGCCCCAGCGTTCACCGTTGGTGGGGCAAAGCGGTAGCGAGCGTTTTGTGGGCATGGTCGACGCTTACGACCCTTTGCTACGGCAGCAAGCGGTGGAACTGGCCGCGCTTCAAGGCCTTGCATTGCAAAGCGGCGTGTACGCCTGGGCTTTTGGACCACAGTTTGAAACCCCGGCCGAAATCCGCATGCTGGCCCGGCTCGGCGCCGATGCGGTGGGCATGAGTACCGTGCCGGAAACCATTCTGGCGCGGCATTTGGGCATGCGGGTGCTGGCGCTTTCGCTGATTACCAACATGGGCGCCGGCCTTTCATCTGAACATTTGAGCCATGCCCACACCCTGAGTGAAGCGGCCGCGGCCAGCCACACTGCCAGCGCGGTTTTGGCCTCCATCTTGGCGAACCTGGAACTAAACTAAACCATGGCCTCCATCCGCACTTTCTTCACGTCCCCCAGTGCTGCGACGCCAACCGACTGGGTCAATCAACCCCTGGCCAGCGCGCAACGGGCACTGTCTTGCCTGGACCTCACCAGCCTGAATGACGATGACACCGAGGCCGAGGTGGCCGAACTCTGCCGGCGCGCCCAGGGCCCGTTTGGGCAGGTGGCTGCGGTGTGTGTATGGCCCAGGCTGGCTGCTTTCGCCCGTTCGCAGTTGCCCGAAAGCATTGCGGTGGCGGCGGTTGCCAACTTTCCGGATGGCAGTTCGGACATTGAGCGCGCGGTTCGCGACACCAGCGAAATCGTGCAAAGTGGCGCGCAAGAGGTGGACGTTGTTTTGCCGTATGCCCCGGTGTTGGATGGGCGCAATCGGGATGCCGCCCGACTGCTTGCGGCGGTGCGCAAGGCCAGTGGCAGTTTGCGCCTCAAGGTGATTCTGGAAACTGGGGTTCTGCATGGTGCCCAACACATTGCAAGGGCCGCACAGCTCAGCTTGGATGAAGGCGCCGACTTCCTAAAAACCAGCACGGGCAAGACACGCATCAGTGCCACGCCAGAGGCCGCACGCACGATGTTAGAGGCGATTGCGGCAGACCCGGCATGGTCGCAGAGCGTGGGCTTTAAGCCTTCGGGCGGCATCCGGACGGTGGCCGATGCGGCGCAGTACCTCGCTCTGACCCATGAGATTTTGGGTGCGCAGGCGCTGACCCCGCAGCGCTTTCGGTTTGGCGCCAGCAGCTTGCTCAATGACATCGAAGCCCTGCTGGGCGGGCAGGGCGGTAGTGGCCCGGCACCCAGCGGCAGCTATTAGCCGGTGCTGCCATGCTGGCCCAGGAAGTCATCCGCCGAAAGCGCGACGGCCACGCGCTGAGCGACGCCGAAATCAGAGAATTTGTAAATGGTCTCGTCACTGGCTCCTGGAGCGAGGGGCAAGTAGCTGCGATGGCCATGGCCATGCTGCTGCGCGGCATGACCGACGCCGAGACGGTAGCCCTCACCCAGGCCATGACGCGATCAGGCGCGGTTCTGGATTGGAGCGAGCTGGACCTGAACGGCCCCGTGCTCGACAAGCATTCCAGCGGTGGCGTGGGCGACAAGGTCAGCCTGATGCTGGCACCGATTGTGGCGGCCTGCGGTGGCTTTGTACCCATGATTTCAGGGCGTGGTTTGGGCCATACCGGTGGCACCTTGGACAAGCTGGAGAGCATTGCGGGTTACCAGATTGCACCCGACTCAAACCGCTTGCGGCAGGCGCTGCGCACCGCAGGCTGTGCCATCGTTGGCCAAAGTGCCGAACTTGCTCCGGCCGATCGACGCCTGTATGCCATTCGCGATGTGACCGCCACTGTGGAATCCACGGCGCTCATCACCGCCAGCATCCTGTCCAAGAAACTAGCGGCTGGTTTGCAGGGGCTGGTGATGGATGTCAAGACGGGCAACGGTGCGTTTGCTGCCACCCTTGAGGACGCTCACACCCTGGCGCAGTCGCTTGTTCGCGTAGCCAACGGGGCAGGGCTGCCAACCCGCGCGTGGATTACCGACATGAGCCAGGTGCTGGGCGATAGTTGCGGCAATGCGCTGGAAGTGCACGAGGCCATCGCCTTTTTGCGCGGCGATCGGCAGGAGCCGCGTTTGTTGGAGGTAACGCGCACCCTGAGTGCTGAATTGCTGCAACTTGGTGGGCTGGCGTCCGACCAGGTCGACGCTTTGGAACGTGTGGATACGGCATTAAGCAGCGGTAAGGCATTGGAGCGTTTTGCGCGCATGGTGCACGCGCTTGGCGGCCCTGTCGATCTGTGTGATGCGCCGGCCCGGTACCTTCCAGC
>CAKZJN010000217.1 GCA_936943465.1 uncultured Rhodoferax sp. | reverse complement strand
GTCACGGCCGAGGTGTTGTCCTGGTTGTAGGCGTCGGCCCCGGTCACCAAGGGGCCCAGGTTGTAGACGGCAATCAGGTCGCCAGCGGCAATCCGTTGGTCCAACGGCAGCAGGCTGTTGCGGCCGAGCATGTTGAAGCTGGTGTCTGCCGTGTCAAAGTTCAGCGCTGCCGAAGTGCCATCTGCCCGGTAACGGCCGCCGGTCTTGGTAGGAATGAATTCCAGACACTGGTTGGCACCCGCCGTGCCGGGCGTGCGAACGCTATTGGGCAGCGATTTGCGCACGTCGCGCTCCAGCCGGCGAAACACTGTGTCGGCCAAATCCGACAGGGCCGCACGCCGCGCCACTGCAAAGTAGGCATCGATGGGACCGCGCATAAACACCGCCGCCATACTGCCGATCACGCCCAGAATGACGATGACCATGACCATTTCCACCAAGGTGAAGCCGGTTTGTCGGGCGGGTGCAGAAAGTGGCCGATGCATGCTCAGTAGTCTCCGCGGTAACCCGTGAGCTCAACTACGCCTTGGGGCCCGGTGACGGATACCACCACCTTGAACATAGACACTCCACCGATGGTCGTATCCGTGACCGCTACCGCCGGCGTGATGTTGTAGCCCGTGAGGCCACTCACCGCCTCGCCCTTGCCATCCACAATGCCGGTCGTCGTGACATAGCCGTCGTAGTCACGCACGCAGTCATACAAATTGCGCGCACCACCGCCAGAAAACCCAAGCACCGTGCTACCGCTCGGCTTGGTGTATTCCTTGAGCAAAATTTCCTCTAGCAGTGACTGCGCAATTGCCAGCGACTGCTTGCGCACCATCGGGTCGGCACTGGATTTGACCACCGCATTCGACACCGACAGGATGCCGGCCATGGCCCCCCCCACCACCACGATGAAGATGATCAGTTCAATCAGGGTAAAGCCCCGGTGGCGCCGGCTACTCATGCACGTACCCCGTATTGGTCTCAATCGTGATGCTGTCCGAAATGCCACTCACCTGTATCGTCTGCGTGGCCTGCGCAGAACCACCGGTGGTAATGGGCTGGCCCAGACTGTCGAATTGGAAGGCGGTTGGCGTCGCGGTGTAGGTCACACCGGTCTTGGCATTCAGCACCACCGGGGATTCCCCCTGCGGACCGACCAGCGTCGCAGCGGTGGAGCAGTTGCTAGCACCAGCGGCAGAGGCCAGCGTCAGCGTGATGGACGTTGTGGTGAAGGCCACACACACGGTGCGCCGCTGGGCCACGGCGGTCTTCTGGGCGTAGCGCAAGTAGGCCAGGCTCTGGTCATGGAACCCACGCGCGTTGAAACCCGTGGTGCTAAGAATTTTGGGCATCGCCACAGCCGCCAAAACGCCCATGACCACCAGCACCATCACCAGTTCCACCAGCGTAAAACCACGGCTCGCGCGCACCTGCGGGCGCAAAGCCGCCATGTTTGCAATGCGGGACTGGTCGAACACCGGGTGCTTCATGCAGGGGCCATAGTTTTCTTGCTGGGCATCATAAAGGATGCCTCCCCTACCCACGGCGCCTAGCGCTGCCCCGCCCGCAGGCCCAACGGGCCAACCATGCCGTCAATGCCGGTGGTTGCGGCGCGTTGTGCGCATCGCCGGGCAGCGCGGCTTGGGGGTGGGGGCTGGCCTTGCCAGGGCGACCTGATAAGGCAACTCCAACTCCTCTTCCACCAAATCCGTACCGGCCTGAACCACCTGCTCCCATTGGCTCTGCACCCCGTGCTGCGCAGTGGAAGTTGCGATCCATTGCAGTGCGGCCTGGTCGCGTAGCGCGGCAAACCAGCCCTGAAACACCTCTGCAAACATCAAACCATCGTTGGCGTACAACATGATGAACCTCGTATCCATAGTCTGGATAGCTTCACTATGGTTACCCAACCGGTTCTGCTTGCCTTGAAAAGTGCGGCAATTCCGGCCCAGTTGGTGGCGTTCATCGCCGGTGTGACCACGCCCCCATCAAGAGGCCAGGCGCAGTTTGACATCGCACATTCGTACCGAAGGCCGCAATCTGGCCCCACAATGCCCGCGACACGATGTGGTGTCGCCCAAAAAAGCAGCGTTTGAAATGGCCCTTTCTGTCCAATGGCGCCCTGAAGGTGTTCGTTGTATCTTTAGTTTTCCAATGACGCTGGCAGACATCCAAAGCACCGATGCCGCGATTGCGGATTCGGCCAATGCCACCCGATTCCGCTACCTGATTTACGACTTCACACAAGCCATGCAGCTTCAGGAAGGTATGGCCGCGTTACTGATGTTTTATGCGAGCTCAAAACTGCAAGACATGGGCATCCGCTTCGATCAGATCGCCATCGTGTCTGATGACGAACAGTTCCGTTACCTGATCGACCAGCACAAAGCCAAAGCGCCCGCCCCCACCGAAGTCTTTGTCACGCTTTCACAGGCTGAAGCCTGGTTGGGCATTTAGACAGCGGCCAACAAAAAAACCCCAAGCAGATTGACTGCTTGGGGTTTCATCTGGCGGAAACGGAGGGATTCGAACCCTCGATGAGGCTCTACACCCCATACTCCCTTAGCAGGGGAGCACCTTCGG
>CAKZJN010000216.1 GCA_936943465.1 uncultured Rhodoferax sp. | reverse complement strand
AAACCAGCTTCACCGATCCGGAGTTTTTATGGCCATTCTTGCGGTCAACGCGGGTTCATCCTCGCTCAAGTTTTCCATGCACCCGCTGGCCGCCGGCCAGGTGCAAGCCAGCGTGCTGAGCGGCAACATTGAAGGCCTGGAGCCCGGTGGCAAGCCGGTCATGGGCTGGCGCTTTCAGGGCAAGGCTCAGCAACAGGCGCTGCCGGTGGACGGTAGTGGTGGCGACTCGTTTGCCCAGGCCCTGCGCAGTCTGCGCGACTTGTTGGCCACGCTACCCGGCGTGCCCAGCATCGAAGCCGTAGCGCACCGCGTGGTGCATGGCGGCCAGATTTACCGCGCCAGTGTGGTGGTGGACGACACCGTGCTGGAAAACCTCTCCAGCTTGAACTCACTGGCACCATTGCACCAACCGCACAACGTGGAGGGCATTCGCGCTTTCCGTGCGGCTTTTGCTGAACTGCC
This sequence comes from uncultured Rhodoferax sp., assembly GCA_936943465.1. GTDB lineage: Bacteria > Pseudomonadota > Gammaproteobacteria > Burkholderiales > Burkholderiaceae_C > Allorhodoferax. Next base: position 5,520 of record CAKZJN010000216.1, on the reverse strand, counting down.
CCAGATCGCCTGCTTTGACACCGCGTTTCACGCCACGCTGGCCGAGGTGGACTACGCCTTTGCGCTGCCACAGGAGTTGAGTGCGCAGGGCGTTCGCCGCTATGGCTTTCACGGCCTGTCGTACCAGTTTGTGATGGCATCGCTGTTGCAACACACACCGCGCGCCAACGGGCGGGTGCTGATGGCGCACCTGGGCAACGGTGCCAGCCTGTGTGCTGCGACCGAGGGAAAGAGTCGCGCCACCACGATGGGCTTTTCGGCACTTGACGGTTTGATGATGGGCACCCGCACCGGCACGCTCGACGCGGGCGTGCTGCTGTACCTGCTGGAGCAGGGCTGGGACCACAAGCGCCTGCAAAAGCTGCTTTATAAGCAAAGTGGGCTGTTGGGTGTGTCGGGCATTTCCGCCGACATGCGCACGCTGCGCGCCGATGGCAGCGCCAATGCCCAGAAGGCAATTGCCCAGTTCACCCACCGCGTGGTGCGCGAAACCGGTGCCCTGACCGCCTGCATTGGCGGCCTCGACGTACTGGCCTTTAGCGGCGGCATTGGCGAGCACGATGCGGCATTGCGCCAGGATGTGTGCAATGCGCTGGGCTACCTGGGTGTTGCGGTGGATGCCGCGCTGAACCAGCAGGCCACAGGCGATGTCGCCATGGCGATTCACGCGCCGGGTAGCGCGGTCGAGGTCTGGGTGATTCCGACCGACGAAGGCGTGGTGGCTGCGCGCGAAGCCGCGCGACTCATCGCGACCTAAAGTCTTCGGCTAGTTGCTGAAGATACGCCCGGCGAGCTTGAAGCCGGGCTTGATGCCTTTCCTGGCAAACCATCCCTGGTTCATCTCCAGCACGAAGCGCACCGGCTTGGCGGAGCAGTGCGAGTCGGTAGTTTGCGGCTTCATGTCTTCCAGATTCACGATGGTGCCGTCGTCGGCAATAAAGGCCGCGGTCAGTGGCAGCAGCGTGTTCTTCATCCAGAAGCACTGCTTGCTAGGGGCCTGAAACACAAAAATCATGCCTTCGCCCTGCGGCATTTCGCTGCGGTACATCAGGCCGATCTGGTGTTGTTCAGGCGTCAGCGCCACCTGGGTATCAATCTGGTGAATGCCCGCTGTCAGGGTGATGCGCTGCAACTGGGTCTGGGGCGTTTCCTGCGCGTAGGCGGCGGAGCACAGCCACAGAACGGCGGAAAGGCAGGCGGTGAGAAGTTTTTTCATGCCGCTATTTTGAATCAAAGCGGGGGATGCGCATTTCCTCTGCGTTCAGACAGCCATGCGTAACGCGCGCGCACTAAAATTGCGGGTTACATCGCGATTACCTTCTGACGGAGACCGTTTTTCATGGCCACTTACCAGCACGTTCAAGTTCCTACCGGGGGCTCCAAGATCACCGTCAACGCCGACATGTCGCTGAATGTGCCGGACCAGCCCATCATTCCGTTTATTGAAGGCGATGGCACCGGCAGGGACATCACGCCGGTCATGCTCAAGGTGGTGGACGCGGCGGTGGCCAAGTCCTATGGCGGTCAGCGCAAGATCCACTGGATGGAGGTGTACGCCGGCGAAAAGTCCACGCGCATTTACGGTCCCGATGTCTGGCTGCCCGAAGAAACGCTGGAGGTGCTGCGCGATTACGTGGTGTCCATCAAGGGGCCGCTGACCACGCCGGTGGGCGGTGGCATCCGTTCGCTCAATGTGGCCCTGCGCCAGGAACTTGACCTCTACGTTTGCCTGCGCCCGGTGCAGTACTTCAAGGGCGTGCCATCTCCGGTCAAGGAACCCGAAAAGACCAACATGGTGGTGTTCCGCGAAAACTCCGAAGACATTTACGCCGGCATCGAATACGAGGCCCAAAGCGACAAGGCCAAGAAGCTGATCCAGTTTTTGATTGACGAAATGGGCGTCAAGAAAATTCGCTTCCCCGACACCTCGGGCATTGGCGTCAAGCCGGTGTCGATAGAAGGCACGGAACGCCTGATTCGCAAGGCGATCCAGTACGCGATTGATAACGACCGCCCCAACGTGACCATCGTCCACAAGGGCAACATCATGAAGTTCACCGAAGGTGGATTCCGCGACTGGAGCTACGCGTTGGCCAAGCGCGAGTTCGGCGCGCAGCCGATTGACGGCGGAACCTGGTGCCGCCTGAAGAACCCCAAGACGGGCCGCGACATCATCATCAAGGACGTGATTGCCGACGCCTTCCTGCAACAGATTCTGACCCGCCCGGCCGAGTACTCGGTGCTGGCAACTTTGAACCTGAACGGAGACTACATCTCCGACGCGCTGGCGGCGCAGGTGGGTGGCATCGGCATCGCGCCGGGCGCCAATATGTCGGACTCCGTGGCATGTTTCGAGGCCACCCACGGCACGGCACCGAAGTACGCCGGCAAGGACTACGTCAACCCGGGTTCGGAAATTCTGTCGGCCGAAATGATGCTGCGCCACATGGGCTGGAAGGAAGCCGCCGACCTGCTGTTGCGTTCCATGGAAAAAGCCATTCTGAGCAAGAAGGTGACGTACGACTTTGCCCGCCTGATGGAAGGCGCGACCCAGGTCAGTTGCTCCGGCTTTGGTCAGGTCATGATTGACCAGATGTAGGTCGATTCCGAACCTGCCGCCCATTAGCGGGCAAAAAAGTGGCCGCAGAGCCTCAATCTCTGCGGCTTTTTTCATTTCAAGCGCTTGATAGTCATCAAAACGACACCAGATCGTAGGGGTGATGCAGCCTTGTTGGGCCACCGATAGAATTGAACGCATGGCGACCAAGAAACCTGTTACTCCCCCTCCCAACCCGACCCGCGTGCCCGACCGGGACGATAGCGATTCGGTCGTATTGGAGCGGGTCCCGCTCAAAGTCAAACCACCCGGTATGTACCAGGTGGTCATGCTCAACGATGACTACACGCCCATGGAGTTTGTGGTGGTGGTCATTCAGGAATTTTTCGGTAAGGACCTCGAGGCTGCCACGGCCATCATGCTCAAGATCCATCTGGACGGAAAAGGCGTGTGCGGTGTGTATTCGAAAGACGTGGCGGCCACCAAGGTGGATCAAGTGCTCGATGCGGCGCACAAAGCGGGGCATCCGCTGAAATGTTTGGCCGAGCCGGTTGAATTTTGAGAAGAACCCCAGACCTTGCAAATCTGCTGTTCAAAACGGTTTACAGTTAATCATCAACGCAAGGCAAAGGAAATCACATGATTGCCCAAGAATTGGAAGTTAGCCTGCACATGGCGTTTGTGGAGGCGCGTCAGCAACGCCACGAGTTCATCACCGTGGAGCATTTGCTGTTGGCTTTGCTTGATAACCCGAGTGCTGCCGAAGTGCTGCGGGCCTGCTCTGCAAACATCGACGATCTGCGCAAGTCGCTGGCCAACTTCATCAAAGACAACACGCCGCAAGTCGCGGGTACCGATGAGGTGGACACGCAGCCCACGCTGGGTTTCCAGCGCGTGATTCAGCGCGCCATCATGCATGTGCAAAGCACCGGCAGCGGCAAGAAAGAAGTCACCGGCGCCAATGTGCTGGTGGCCATTTTTGGCGAAAAAGATTCGCACGCCGTCTACTACCTGCACCAGCAGGGCGTGACCCGGCTGGACGTGGTCAATTTCATTGCGCACGGCATCAAGAAAAGCGATCCGCCCGAGGCTGCCAAGTCCAACGAAGCTCCCAGCGAGACCGAAGAGGGCACTGAAAAGAGCGAGAAGTCGTCTCCGCTGGAACAGTACACCCTGAACCTCAACCAGCACGCCAAAGAGGGCAAGATTGATCCGCTGATCGGCCGCGAGTACGAGGTCGAGCGGGTGATTCAGATTCTGTGCCGCCGCCGCAAGAACAACCCGCTGCTGGTGGGGGAGGCCGGTGTCGGTAAGACCGCCATTGCTGAAGGATTGGCCTGGCGCATCACGCAAAACGATGTGCCCGAAATCCTGGCCGAAGCCGTGGTCTATTCGCTGGACATGGGCGCACTGCTGGCCGGTACCAAATACCGTGGCGACTTTGAGCAGCGCCTCAAGGGCGTGCTGAAGGCCCTGAAAGACAAGCCCAACGGCATTCTGTTCATTGACGAAATCCATACCCTGATCGGTGCCGGTGCGGCGTCCGGCGGCACGCTGGATGCGTCCAACCTGCTCAAGCCGGGCCTGAGCTCGGGTCAGCTCAAGTGCATTGGTGCCACCACCTTCACCGAGTACCGAGGCATTTTCGAGAAAGATGCTGCGCTGTCGCGGCGCTTCCAGAAGGTCGATGTGGTCGAGCCCACGGTGGACCAGACGGTTGAGATTTTGAAGGGCTTGAAGTCCCGCTTTGAAGAGCACCACAACGTGAAGTACGCCGTGGCGGCCCTGCAGGCAGCGGCTGAGTTGAGCGCCAAGTACATCAACGACCGCCATCTGCCCGACAAGGCGATTGACGTGATTGACGAAGCCGGTGCGGCGCAGCGGATTCTGGTGGCCAGCAAGCGCAAGAAGACCATCAGCAAGAACGAGATCGAAGAAATCGTTGCCAAAATTGCCCGCATTCCTGCGGCCAATGTGTCCAACGATGACCGCGGCAAACTCAAGACGCTGGAGCGTGATCTGCGTAACGTGGTGTTTGGCCAGGACAAGGCGATCGATGTGCTGGCCTCTGCAGTCAAGATGGCGCGCTCGGGTCTGGGCAAGGGCGACAAGCCGATTGGCTCCTTCCTGTTCAGCGGCCCCACCGGCGTGGGCAAGACCGAAGCGGCCAAGCAACTGGCCTACATCATGGGGATCGATTTGATTCGCTTTGACATGAGCGAGTACATGGAGCGCCATGCGGTGAGCCGCCTGATTGGTGCGCCTCCCGGTTACGTAGGCTTTGACCAGGGCGGCCTGCTGACCGAGGCCATCACCAAGAAGCCGCATTGCGTGCTGCTGCTCGACGAAATCGAGAAGGCGCACCCGGACATCTTCAATGTGCTGCTGCAGGTGATGGACCACGGCTCGCTGACCGACAACAACGGACGCAAGGCCGACTTCCGCAACGTCATCATCATCATGACGACCAATGCGGGGGCTGAGACCATGAATAAGGCCACTATTGGCTTCACCAACCCGCGTGAGGCGGGTGATGAAATGGCCGACATCAAGCGTCTGTTTACGCCGGAGTTCCGCAACCGTCTGGACGCGCTGGTGAGCTTCAAGGCGCTGGACGAAAACATCATCCTGCGGGTGGTGGACAAGTTCCTGCTGCAGCTCGAAACCCAACTGGCCGAGAAGAAGGTCGACGTCACCTTTACCGACAAGCTGCGCAAGCACCTGGCCAAGAAGGGCTTCGATCCGCTGATGGGCGCACGCCCGATGCAGCGCCTGATTCAGGACACGATTCGCCGTGCTCTGGCAGACGAGTTGCTGTTTGGTCGCCTGACCGATGGCGGCCGCCTGACGGTGGATCTGGACGACAAGGACGAAAGCAAAACCGAGGTGTTGCTCGACATCCAGCCGCTGCCCAAGAAGGAAGGCAAGTCCAAACCGGAAGAAGCTACCGCCGGTTGATGCGC
>CAKZJN010000215.1 GCA_936943465.1 uncultured Rhodoferax sp. | reverse complement strand
TTCTGCTGGCTCCGTCCTGGGGTGGCATGATCAACGGCATCATGACCTTGTCGGGTGCCTGGCATAAGCTGCGCGACGATCCTATCCTCAAGTTCCTGATCACTTCACTGTCTTTCTACGGTATGTCCACGTTTGAAGGCCCGATGATGGCGATCAAGACGGTGAATGCGCTGTCGCACTACACCGACTGGACTGTTGGTCACGTGCACTCTGGTGCGCTTGGCTGGGTGGCGATGGTTTCCATTGGCTCCATCTACTACCTGCTGCCGAAGCTCTTTGGCAAGACCGAAATGTATAGCACCAAGCTGGTGACGACCCACTTCTGGATCGCAACCATTGGTACCGTGCTCTATATCGCTTCCATGTGGATTGCCGGCGTGATGCAGGGCTTGATGTGGCGTGCCGTGAATGCTGATGGAACGCTGGCTTACAGCTTCGTCGAGTCAGTCAAGGGTTCTTACCCGTTCTGGGCAATCCGTTGGCTGGGTGGTGTCTTGTTCCTGAGTGGTATGTTGATCATGGCTTACAACATGTTCAAGACCATGGCCGGTGGCAAGATTCAGGATGTGACGGTGAATGTTCCCGTTGCTCATCACGCCTGATTAGGGGGAGATACTAATGTTGAAACACGAGCAAATTGAGAAGAGTGTAGGCCTGCTGATCGTTCTGACCTTGTTGGTGGTCAGTGTCGGTGGTCTGCTGGAAATCGTTCCGCTCTTCTATCAGAAATCGACGACGACGCCGGTTGAAGGTACCAAGCCTTACAGCGCGGTACGTCTGGCGGGGCGCGATATTTATACGCGGGAAGGTTGCTATCTCTGTCACTCACAGATGATTCGTCCGTTCCGTGCAGAAACTGAGCGCTACGGCCACTATTCTGTCGCAGGTGAGTTCGTTTATGACCACCCGTTCCAGTGGGGTTCCAAGCGTACCGGTCCGGATCTTCATCGCGTTGGTGGCCGTTACTCTGACGAGTGGCAGCGTGCTCACCTGATGAATCCGCGTGACGTGGTGCCTGAGTCCAACATGCCGGCTTTCGCTTTCCTGGCAAATACCAAGGCTAAAGATTCTGTTGGCGTTGATATTGTCGCGAAAATGGAGTTGATGCGTGGCTATGCCAATGTTCGCGGCATTCCGACCTATACCGATGAGGAAATCAAGGGGGCCAAGGCCGCCATCGGTGATATGACGGAAATGGACGTTCTCATTGCCTACCTGCAGGGTATGGGTACGGCATTGAGCACCATGAAGCAATAAGCCATGGACATCAATGATCTGCGTTCAGTGATAACCGTACTCGGGTTGCTTTGCTTCCTCGGTATTGTTGCCTGGGCTTACGGCAAGAGCAGTAAAAAGGGATTTGAAGAGGCTGCCAACTTGCCGTTTGCAGAGAATGATGATCTGGATGTGACGTCCAAGACGTCACATCCGCGCTGATATAAAGGAAGAAAAATGAGCGATTTTGTTAGCGAATTTTGGAACATGTATGTAATTGTGATTACGGCAGCCAGCGTCTTTGCCTGTATCGCACTTCTCTATGTCCAGAGCAAGGCAACGTTTACGCCAGGCAAGACGATGGGTCATGTCTGGGATGAAACCTTGGAAGAGTACAACAACCCGATGCCCATGTGGTGGAGCTGGTTGTTCCTCATCACGGTGGTTTTCACCATTGTTTACTTTGTTCTGTATCCAGGGCTGGGTAACGTCAAGGGTGTTCTTGGCTGGACCTCTGCCAATGCGCACCAGGCCGAAGTCGACAAGATGGACGCTACGGTCAAACCCTTGTTTGCCAAATACCAGTCAATGGATGTCAAGGCAGTTGCTGGTGACAAACAGGCCATGGAAATGGGCAAAAACCTGTATCTGACCTACTGCATGCAGTGTCACGGTGCTGATGCGCGTGGTGCCAAGGGCTTCCCGAATCTGACCGACGCTGACTGGCAGTATGGCGGTGAGCCGGATCAGATCAAGGAAACCATTTCCAATGGTCGTATGGGCGTCATGCCTCCGCATGAGCAGTTGGGTGCAGACAGCATCAAGGATCTGGCCAACTATGTCCGTTCGTTGTCTGGTTTGCCGAATGACTCCGTCCGCGCTGCCAAGGGTAAGGAAACCTTCGCTTCTGCCGGTTGCGTCGGTTGCCACGGCATGGAGGCTACTGGTATGGCCGCTGTTGGTGCTCCCAATTTGACCGACAAGATCTGGTTGTATGGTTCTTCTGAAGCGACCATCACCGCAACGATCCCCACGGGCCGTCAGAATCAGATGCCCGCCTGGAAGGAATTCCTGGGCGACGCCAAGGTG
>CAKZJN010000214.1 GCA_936943465.1 uncultured Rhodoferax sp. | reverse complement strand
GCTATATCTCAAGCTGTATCCGGATGGCGAAGCGGTCAAACGGGTTACCGAGCGCCTTAAAAATATGGAAGGTACGGCCGTGGCAACTGCGCCGACGCCGGGGGCCAAGCAGCCAAAGAACCGTGCAACCGCCACCGGCAGCATTTCTCAGTATTACTACGGCGGCCAGACCAAGACCGACTCGCTGGTCAATATTGCGGCCGGAATTGATCAAAACACCCTGACCCGCACCAACCAGTCGGTGCTGGTGACAAGCTGGGACTCAACCGGACGCTACGACACCGAGGACTCCATCACCAAGCTGGTGATGCGCGGCTCCCACTCAGACAACCTGGCCAGCGCCAGCAGCTTGAGCTCCAGCACGCAGGGGCTGATTAGTGCGGCCTATGTGGACTATCGCCATGTGCCCAGCCGCATGGATTGGCGTGTAGGCCGCCAGTCGGCCATTGGCGGCTCCCTGTTTGGATTGTTCGATGGCGTGTCCATGGCGATGCCCTTGGGTGACAGCTACAAGGTGAACGGTATGCTGGGTGTGCCGGCCAATACGCTGGTGGCGGCGCCGCAACAGACCTTTGCCGGCGTCAGTCTCGAGGCCGATAACCTGTTTGAACACTGGGGCGGCAATATCTCGCTGATGGACCAGACCAGCGAAGGCATTTCAGATCGGCGTGCCGTCGGCCTGGAAGTGCGCTATTTTGGCGAAACCGTTTCTATGTACTCGCAGGTGGACTACGAACTCAACTTCGGTGCCATCAACGCATTGACGCTGCAAGGGTCCATGCAGGGTCCCTACGACACCACCATCACCATGCTGGTGGACAACCGCAAGGCACCCTCGTTGCAATTGAGCGATGCGCTCATCAGTACCGGAGCAACGTCGCTCAAGACGCTGCTGCAACTCAAGAGCCTGAGTCAGGCGCAAGCCGATGCCCTTGCTACGGCAGCTGATGCCCGCCAGGCCATGATCAGCGTATCGCGCGCACTGTCTCAAAACTGGCAGGGCTCTATGGACTTGCGCTACAGCGACGTGGGCGCGCTGCCCGCAGTGGGCAACTTCCAGGCCCAGCCCGCCACCGGCGCACAGTACAACGTGTCGTTCCAGTTGACCGGCTCCAACCTGTACTCCAGCCGCGACATCAATGGCTTCAACGTCAGTTACATCACCAGCGACACACTGAACGGCACGCAGTTGGCCTACAACAATATGACCGGTTTCATGGGTAACAAGATGAGCCTGGAGCCCAGCATCCGCTACTACACCCAGACCGATAATTTGCAAACCAAGGTCTCCCGCTGGTCGCCTGGTCTGCGCGTGTCCTACAAGCTGTCGGACCGCGCCAGCCTGATGGCCGAGGCCATTTATGAAACCTCGCAAACCGACGGCCTGACCAACCACGAAACCAGCGATTCGTATTTCTTCTACCTCGGCTATCGCTATGACTTTCAATAGCACCCTGCGCTGCGGCATCGCGGCGCTGGGGTGGATCGCGGTGGGAACAGCCGCACAGGCAGCGGGAGCGCTCGGAGAATTTCACAGCATGCCCAGAGCGGTGGTCTTTGCGGCACGCTCTGCGGCCAGCATGGATCCCGGCACGGCAAGCAGTGCTGAAGCTGCACCGGTTGTCCTTCCGTACAGCGTGTCCGAAGAAGTGCGCCCCGACGGCTCCCGTATTCGCCGTTACCTGGCCCCCAGCGGGCAAGTGTTTGCGCTTAGCTGGAAGACGCTCTACAAGCCCAATCTGTCAAGCTTGCTGGGTGCGTCGTTTCCGGATTACGCAAGGGCTGCCGGCACGGCGGCGCAGCGCGGCGGAATCCAGCGGCAATTTCGCATGGATGCCAATGACTTGGTGGTGCAGTCTTCCGGCCACTTGCATGTGTTCAGCGGGCTCGCCTACAAACCTTCGCTGCTGCCGGCGGGTGTAACGGCCCAGACGCTGGGTGGGGGCTAAGGTGGCGATGAAGCTGCTGCTGCGCCTGGTCGCGCTCGCTCTGCCGCTGGTGCTGGCGGCCTGCGGTGGTGGTGATTCAACCACCACCACACTGACCGGGGCCGCCGCAAACATCAATCTGGCCACGGCCTTTACCCAGACCAACAACAACCTGCGTTTGGTGGTGGAGGACGTGCCGGCGTTGCGCGGCTTTGCCGTCACCAATACCAACACCTTGTATGCCGACATCAGAGTTTGCAACCCATCGGATGACACCCAATGTGTCACGATTGACCATGTGCTGGTCGATACCGGGTCAGTCGGCCTGCGGGTAATGGCCAGCAAGGTCAGCGGCTTGGCCTTACCCCCCGTCAACCTGTCGAACCATCCTGGTGATGTGTCCCACGAGTGTTTTCAGTTTGTGATTGGCGGTCTGTGGGGCCGCAATGCAGTCGCCAATGTCTGGTTGGGGCAGCAAAGAACAGCCACCCCGGTTTCGATTCATCTGATTGACGACGGGGCAACGCCCGCCGTTGCGGTGCCGGCCGATTGCACCAACGCCACCAATGGCTCCGTATTAAGCACAGCCGCCAGTCTGGGCGCCAATGGCATTTTGGGCATCGGCAATACCACTGTGGACTGCGGATACAACTGCACGGTCGGTGACTACACCGGCATAGGTGCCTTTATTCAGTACTACCACTGCCCGCCTGCTGCCACTGACACCAGCACCTGTGGCCCCGCCTCAGTGGCTGCCAATGAGATCGTTTACAACCCGGTGTCGGCTCTGCCAGGCCCTGACCCGCAAGATCCGACAGTTCCGTTCTTTAACAATGGCGTGGTGATCAAGATGCCTGCAGTGAGCGGCGCTGGCGCCACTTCGGCTAGAGGCGAATTGATCCTGGGCGTGAACACCTATCTTCCCGGCTCCGGTAACTACTCCGACAACCGTGTACCAAACGGAGCCGCCAAGGCCGAGTTGGGCGTGGATTACCAATTCAACATCGACTCCTACCTGAATGTGACCACCACCTTCCGTGGCACCGATTACCCGATCAGCTACCTGGACACCGGAACCAACGGCATCTTCTTCTCCCACCCCGATCTAGCCGGGTATGTATGTTCCTCGTGGTATTGCCCGCCCAGCACCTTGTTCTTTAGTGCGGACATCTCAGATGGAAAGGCCATCAAGACCAACCTGGCTGCTCCCGTGTCATTCCAAATCGGCAACGGCATGTTCTATACGCAAAACCCGGCCATCAGCGACAACGCTGGGGAGGCCATCGGACAGGACTCCGCCAAAGTGTTCGCTTGGGGCCTCCCCTTCTTTTACGGGCGACAGGTGTACCTGACCATCTGGGATTTTGACCCGCTCAACCCGCCCTGGTACGCTTGGGCACCCATCTAGAGCGCCGCCGGTCGCACTAGCCTGCCAGCGCCTTCTCAATATCCCCCGCCAGCCCCTCTGGCGTATCGGTTGGCGCATAGCGTTTAATCACCGCGCCGTCTTTGCCGACCAGAAACTTGGTGAAGTTCCACTTGATGGACTTGCTACCCAGCAGTCCGGGCGCTTCGCTGCACAGCCACTTATACAAAGGGTGTGCCGCCGCGCCGTTCACCTCGACTTTGGACATCATCGGAAAACTCACGCCGTAGTTGACCTGGCAAAAGTCGGCAATCTCGGCGTCGCTGCCGCTGTCTTGTGCACCGAACTGGTTGCACGGAAAACCCAGCACCGTCAGACCCTTCGGGCCAAACTGCTGGTGCAGCGCCTCCAGTCCGCCGAATTGCGGCGTAAAGCCACAGGCGCTGGCGGTGTTCACAATGAGCAGTACGCTGCCCTTGAATTGCGCAAGCGACACCTCTTTGCCGTCAATTTGCAAGGCCTTGAAGTCATACACAGTGGTCATGGTCAGCTCCGTTATTTGGCGTATTCTGGCCCGTTACGCTAGGGCATTGTGTTTGATGGGTGACAAAACCCTGGCTTTATATAAGATGCACTTCCAGCAACCACAAGGCCAGCCCCCTGATGGAACCCTTGCCGCAAGAGGAGATTGACGCGCCCACTTTGTTCCGGGAGCGGGTCTTCATGTACGGCGCTGCACTGGTGGTATGCGTGGCGCTGGCTTTGGGCTCTTACTACACGATGCAGGAGTTGCGTGGTGCATTAGAGGCGCGGGTTCAAAACACCTCCCAAAACCTTGCCACCGCTGTGACCCAGACCATGGACGGCACCGTGGATCTGATCGATTTGGCGCTGCTCGCATCGGCCGATGAAATCCGGCGACAGCAGGGTGCCGCCCGCCCCGATGCATCCGCCATCAACCAGTTTCTGGCCTTGCAGGCGCGGCGCGTTCGCCACGTGGAATTTATCCGTGCCACCGATGCCCAGGGCAATGTGGTGTACGGCCCCGACCTTCCCATACCGCCGGTCAACATTGCAGACCGCCCGATTTTTCAAACCCTGCGGGGTGACCCGGGCGCTGGTCTCTACACGGGCAGGCCCATGGTGGGGAAACATTCCAGTTCTGTGATGCTCGTCTTTGCCCGGCGGATTACCCTACCGGATGGACGCTTTGCTGGCATCGTCCATGCCGCCGTGCGGCTGGGAGAACTGGCCGACATACTGGCCCGTATGGAAATGGACCAGGGCGGCGAACTGGCCCTGCGCGACCGCGACATGGCCTTGTTGGCGCGCAAGGTGTTTGGTGCTGAAAACGAGATTCCTCTGGGCAGTACCGCAATCAGCGCGCCCTTTGAAGCTGCTTACAAGCGCGATCCGATACAGGGCACCTTTGCGGACGACGCGGCGGTACCCGTCTCCGGGTCGCGGCATTACGCCTACCGGCGCAGTGTGAAGTACAGCTACATGGTGACGGTGGGCGTCCCGCTCGATGCACAGCTTCAGCGCTGGCGTTATCAGGCCTTGGTCGTTTATGGCCTGGCCGGTTGGTTGGCCATTGCGGTGCTGGCACTGGCGCGACAAATTGCCCAGTCGCGCCAGCGTTCCGACCGTTTGGTGCGATCACTCCGAAGCAACCGGCGCGAATTGCAGGAATCCAATGTGCAGCTCTCAAAAGCTGAAAAGCGCCAGCGCGCCCTGCTGGAAAACCTGTTGGTTGGCGTGGTGGTTCACGCCCCGGACTCGCGGATCATTTTTGGCAATGCCAGTGCGGGCCGCATGCTGGGTCTCACGCAGGACCAAATGCTGGGCATGACGGCGCTGGATAGGCGTTGGAGTTTTGTGGATACCGCTGGTCACCTGCTGACGCCGGATGCCTATCCGGTCAACCGTGTGATTGCCACCCGGCAGGCCTTTCAGGGCATGGTCATCGGCGTGCGGGTTCCTGGACGTGATGGGCTGTCCTGGATGGACGTCAGTGCCTTTCCCGAATTTGAACTGGATGGCAGCCTTCAGCAGGTGGTGGTCAACTTTAGTGATGTCACCAAACGGCGCATGGCGGAGCAGGCCCGCACGCGGGTCGCGCGCGCCCTGCGCCTGGTGACCGATACCAATATCACGCTGGCGCGCTCGGAAAACGAGGCCCAGTTGCTAGAGGCCTTATGCCAGTTGATTTGTTACCGGGGCGGCTATCGGATGGCCTGGATTGGCTACGCTGAAAACGATGCCTACCAATCGGTCGTGCCCGTGGCCCATTGGGGCCTTGACGAAGGCTATCTGGCAAACATACGGGTCTCCTGGTCGGAGTCGTCACCGTATGGCTTGGGGCCTACCGGAACCGCCGTGCGCACGGGCGAAACGCAGGTCAATCGCAATTACCTGAACAACCCCAAGATGGAGCCCTGGCGCGACAACGCGCTGAAGCACGGGTACCGCTCCAGCATTGCGCTGCCCCTGCGCAAGAAAGACGGCATTCGCGGCGTTTTGAATATTTATGCCGCCGAAGACGATGCTTTCAGTCCTGAAGAGGTGAGCCTGCTGGAAGAACTGGTCGGCAATCTGGCCTACGGCCTGGACGCGATCGAAGACCGGCAGCGCCGTATCGATGCCGAATCGGCATCGGCCGCCAAGGCCAGCTTCCTGGCCAATATGAGCCACGAAATCCGTACCCCGCTGAATGCCATTGCCGGCATGGCCAACCTGATGCGCAAAGACGCGCTGACCGCCCTGCAGACGGAGCGTCTGGACAAACTCGAAGCGGCCAGCCAGCACCTGCTGCGCATCATCAATGCGATTCTGGATCTCTCCAAAATTGACGCCGGCAAGCTCACGCTGGAGGAGCTGCCGCTGCGAATGGAGACCGTTGTGGGCAATGTGGAGGCCATGCTGCAAGAGCGGGCCCACCTCAAGAACCTGAAGCTGCTGACCGACCTGGGCCCCATGCCGTCCAACCTGATGGGCGACGCCACCCGGCTCCAGCAGGCTCTCTTGAACTACGCCACCAATGCCATCAAGTTCACCGATGCCGGGCAGGTCACCTTGCGGGTGATGCTGGTGCACGAAGCCGACGAGACGGTGCTGTTGCGCTTTGAAGTGCAGGACACCGGGGTCGGCGTGGAGCCGGACGTGCTGGCGCGCCTGTTCAATGCCTTTGAGCAAGCCGACAACTCCACCACGCGCCAATATGGCGGCACAGGTCTGGGGCTGGCCATTACTGCCAAGCTGGCCCAACTTATGGGAGGCGAAGCGGGTGCCCGCAGCACCCCGGGCAAGGGCAGCACCTTCTGGTTTACCGCGCGACTTAAGAAGGGCGGCGAAGCGCCCACCATCGCCTCCCTGCCTTCCCAGGAGGCGACCCTGGGCTTGCTCAAGAGCCTTTACGCCGGCACCCGCGTCCTGGTTGCCGAAGATGAGCCGGTCAACTGCGAAATCACGACCTTGCTGCTGGAAGACATTGGCTTTCTGTCCGATGTGGCAGAAGACGGCCAGACTGCGGTGGAAATGGCGGGCAAAAATGCCTATGACCTGATCCTGATGGACATGCAAATGCCTCGCATGGACGGCCTGGAGGCGACTCGTAGAATTCGCCTCATGGACACATGCCGCGGCGTTCCGGTGGTTGCCATGACCGCCAATGCCTTTGCCGAAGACCGGGCGCGTTGCCTGGATGCCGGCATGAATGCCTTCATTACCAAACCAGTGCCGCCGCGCGAACTGTACGCAACGCTGCTGCAGGTGCTCAACGAGTCGCGAAAGGGATAATTGGTTGGGGCGGAAGGCAGTATGGTTTCGGCTGGCTGCGGATTGAACAGGGAGAAAAAAAGATGAACCAGCGTACTTTGGCCGGCTTTCAAGTCGGCAGTGTCGGCTTCGGGTGCATGAATCTGGACCATGCCTATGGTCCGGCGGTGTCCGAGACCGAGGGCGAGCGGGTGCTGCTCGGCGCACTGGACGCCGGTTACACCCTGATGGATACCGCCACGCTGTATGGTGCCGGCGCCAACGAAGAGCGCGTGGGCCGTGTGCTGGGAGAGCGCCGCAGCGAGTTTGTGCTGTCGAGCAAATGCGGCATGGCCATTATTCCGGTGGACGGCAAACCCACCCGCGTCATTGACGGCCGCCCTGAAACCCTGATGCGCCAGTGCGAAGACAGCCTGCGCCGCCTCCAGGTCGACGTCATTGACCTGTATTACCTGCACCGCTGGGACAAAAAGGTTCCGATTGAGGACAGCGTGGGCGCTCTGGCCCGCATGGTCGAAAAGGGCTACGTGCGCAGCATCGGTTTGAGTGAGGTATCCGCCGAAACCTTGCGCCGCGCCCATGCGGTGCATCCGGTCGCTGCCTTGCAAACCGAATATTCGCTGTGGAGCCGCAACGCCGAGTTGGCTGTGCTCGACGCCTGCCAGGAGTTGGGCATTGCCTTCGTCGCCTTCAGCCCGGTGGCGCGTGGCTTTTTGTGCGACTGCCTGCACGATGTGAGCACGCTGCACGCCAAGGACATCCGGCGCAGCATGCCGCGCTTTGCTGCCGACACCTATGCGCAGAACCTGAAGCTGCTGGGCCCGTTTCGCAAGCTGGCGAAGCAGGCCGGCTGCACGCCGTCCCAATTGGCGCTGGCCTGGTTGCTGCACCGGGCGCCCCACATCATTCCGATTCCGGGTACCCAGCGCCTCGACCACATGCTCGAAAACGCCGGTGCCGAATGCGTGATGCTCACAGCCGAAGTCATGCAAACGCTCGAGTCGCTGATCAACCAGTCCACCGTGTGCGGCCCCCGCTACGATCCCCAGGCGACCCAGGAAGTGGATACCGAGGCCTACCCGGCATCCACCGCAACGGCATGAACGTACTGCAACGCATGCAGCGGACCCTGCTGCTTTTGTGGGCCTTGTTGCTCCCTTGGGCCGTGTGGGCGGCGGACAACGCGCAGGTCTTTCGCGTCGGCGTCACGGCCTTTCGTGACAAGTCGGCCACGCAGGCCGAATGGCAGCCGACCATGGACTTTCTGCAAGACCGCATTCCGGGTACCCGCTTTGAGGTGGTGCCGCTGACGCTGCCGGAGTTTGAAGGGGCGTTGAAGGTCCAATCGCTGGACTTCCTGATCACCAACCCGCAGCACTACATCGCGGTGGAGGCCCAATATGCGGTGTCGCGCATTGCCACCCTGGTCAAGCGCGAAAACGGGCAGATCGTTAACCGCTTTGGCGGCGTGATCTTCACGATGGCCGACCGTGCCGAAATCCAGGGGTTGGCTGACCTCAAGGGTAAGCGTGTGGCTGCGACCGACCAGACCTCGTTTGCCGCGTACCTGATCCAATACGACCTGCTGTTGGAGCACGGTGTCAATTTGCAAAAAGACTGTCAGGTGCAGTACCTGGGCTTCCCGCAGGACCTGTCGGTCCATGCGGTGCTGAACGGCAAGGCAGATGTCGGTTTTGCGCGCTCGGGCGTACTGGAAGCGATGGCCAGCGAGGGCAAGCTCGACCTTTCCCGCCTCAAGGTGCTGCACCGCCAGCATGCGGCAGATTTTCCATTTCTGGTGTCGAGCGAACTGTTTCCCGAGTGGCCGCTGGCAGCAGCCCCGCATGTGTCGTTTGATATTGCCAACCAGGTGGTGGCTTCGCTCTTGCTGATGCCGCCGGATGCACCGGCTGCCAAGCGCGGACGTTACTTCCGTTGGTCCACGCCAGTGGAATATCAGAGCGTGCAGGCCCTCATGAAGCGTCGGCATGTGTATCCGTTTGACAAGGCCGAACCCTTTGCACCGCGCGAGGTGTTGCGCGAATACGCCGTACCGGTGCTGCTAGTCGTCGGCGGTGTGGCGCTGGCTTTGGCGTTGCTGACCCTGCGCGCTTACCGGCTCAACGGGCAATTGGCCCTGTCACGCCAGACATTGGCCAAGCTGGCCCACCATGACGCGTTGACCGGCTTGCCCAATCGCAACTTGCTGGACGAACGGCTGGAGCGCGCCATCGCGCAGTCCCGCCGCGAAGTCCATGCGGTGGCTCTGTGCATGTTGGACTTGGACGGCTTCAAGCCGATTAACGACCGCTTTGGTCACGACACCGGCGACCGCGTGCTGCAGGACGTGGCGCACCGCATCAAGGCGGTGCTGCGCGATGCCGACACCGTGGCCCGCTTTGGCGGCGATGAGTTTGTGTTGCTGCTCAACGGCTTTGGCGACGACCATGCCCTGGGTGAGGTGATGGCCCGTGTGCTTGCCACCGTGGCCCAAAGCTTTGACTATTGCCCGGGCGCCCACGTGACGGCAAGCATCGGGGTCAGTGTGCTGGGTGCCGATGCCTCAGATGCCACCACGCTGTTGCGCCACGCCGATGAGGCCATGTACCTGGCCAAGGGAGCCGGTGGCAATCGCTACGTCAAGCACGCCGCTTAGCTGTGCATGTCGTCGTTGCGGGCGATGTCGAGCAGGTATTCCACTTCGGCGCCGTGGGTCTTGCAGTTGTGTTCGTGCCAGCGCTTGATGATCCACATGAATCCGGCCACCACCAGCCCAAACACCGTGATGGCCCCAAACGCTGACATGCCCAGCCCGGTCGACAGGCTATAGGCGCCGCCCAGGCCCAGAATGCAGGCCTGCTCGTTGAAGTTTTGCACCGCAATCGAACGGCCCGAACCCATCAGGTTGTGGCCGCGATGCTGCAGCAACGCATTCATCGGTACCACCAGAAAACCGCCCAGCCCGCCCAGCAGCACCAGAAACGGGGCGGCTACCCAGACGTTGTCAATGAAGTTGAGCAGGATCACCAGCATGCCCATGCCAATGCCCAACGGCATGACGTTGGTGGCGTGCTCCAGCCGCATGCGCAGCGATGCCGCCACCGCGCCCACCGCCGTGCCAATCGCGACCACGCCGACCAGCGCCGAGGCCTGCGTCACGCTGTAGCCCAGCGCCGCTGCGGCCCAGGCCAGCACGATGTAGCGCAGGTTGCCGCTGACGCCCCAGAACAGCGTGGTGGTGGCCAGCGAGATCTGGCCTAACCGGTCACGCCACAGGCGCACATTGCAATGCCAGAAATCGGGCAGCAGCGTGAGCAGCCGCGACGGCATGGGGCGCAAGGGGAAGTCAGTCAACGGAATGCGGGTGTTGAACCAGGCCGCCAGCAGGTAGACAAAAATCAAAATGCAGATGGCCGATTCCGGTGGCGTGTCCACGCCGGTTTCCATCAGCGGGAAGTCAAATGACAGCAGGGACGCGGAAATGTTAGGTCCTACCAGTTGCCCGCCGATTAGCACGCCCAGGATGATGGAGGCGATGGTCAGCCCTTCGATCCAGCCATTGGCTTTGACCAGTTGCGAGGCCGGCAACAGCTCGGTCAGGATGCCGTATTTGGCCGGCGAATAGGCTGCAGCGCCCAGCCCGACCACGGCATAGGCCATCAGCGGGTGCGTGCCAAACAGCATCAGCAGGCAGCCCAGAACCTTGATTGAATTGCTGATCAGCATGACCCGGCCCTTGGGTAGTGCATCGGCAAAAGCGCCCACAAAAGGCGCCAAAATCACGTAAAACAACGCAAACATGGGCACCAGAGCGGCTTGTTGCCAGGTCGGGGCGCCGCCGCCGCGAAGCAATTGCACGGCGGCTACAAACAGTGCGTTGTCGGCCAGCGAGCTGAAAAACTGCGCCGACATGATGGTGAAAAAGCCGCGTTTCATGGGTCCGGAAAAGCTGCGCCGGTAAGTCGACGCGGGTCAGTCGTTCGGGGGCTCCAAACGAGTTGCGGTTATAGCACGGCGGGCAGTGTCAGAATTGGGGCAGAAAGCCTCTAAGTTCAGCCATGCCCCGTCCTATACAAGCCACCATCCACACCCAGGCCCTGGCCCATAACCTGAACCGGGCCCGGCACTTTGCCCCGGACGCCCGGGTTTGGGCGGTGGTCAAGGCCAACGCCTACGGGCACGGCATCGAGCGGGCGTTTAACGGCTTGCGCGGTGCCGATGGCTTTGCCCTGCTCGACTTGGCCGAGGCACAGCGGGTGCGTGATCTGGGTTGGCGCGGGCCGGTGCTGTTGCTCGAAGGGGTGTTTGAGCAGCGCGACCTGGAGCTGTGTTCGCGGCTCGACCTGTGGCACACCGTGCACTGCAACGAGCAGATCGACATGCTGGCTGCACACAAGACCAATGTGCCGCAGCGGGTGTTTCTCAAGATGAACAGTGGCATGAACCGGCTGGGCTTCCGGCCCGAGCAGTACCGCAGCGCCTGGACGCGCCTGAACGCGCTGCCGCAGGTGGACGAAATTTCGCACATGACCCACTTCAGCGATGCCGACGGCCCGGCCGGCGTGGCCCGGCAGATGGCGGCCTTTGACGCAGCCACCCAAGATTTGCCGGGTGAGCGCACCGTGAGCAACAGTGCCGCCACGCTGCGCCACGGCGGCGTGCCGGGTGCCAACGACTGGGTGCGTCCGGGCATTGCCGTGTATGGCAGCGCACCCGACTTTCCCGAGAATTCCGCCGAGACCTGGGGCCTGCAACCGGCCATGACGCTGGAGGCGCGGGTGATTGGTGTGCAGCATTTGCAGCCCGGCGACACGGTGGGCTATGGCTCCAGTTTTCGGGCCGAGGTGCCCATGCGGGTCGGCACCGTGGCCTGCGGCTATGCCGACGGCTACCCCCGCATCTGCCCGACCGGCACGCCGGTGCTCATCGACGGACAACCGGGCCACACCCTGGGCCGGGTCAGCATGGACATGCTGTGTGTTGATCTGACACCCTTGCCAAACGCCGGCCAAGGCAGCACAGTAACTTTGTGGGGGCGTGCGCACAACGGGCGCGTGCTTCCAATGGACGACGTGGCGGCCCGGGCCGGTACCCTGGCTTATGAATTGATGTGCGCCCTGGCGGCGCGAGTACCTGTGGTGGTCGAATGACATACATCCCCGTTCCCGTGCATCTGCTGGAAATTGGCAAGCCGCTTCCGGTCGATCTGGTTTCCAGTACCGGGCAGTTGCTGCTGCGCAAGGGCAACCCCATCCTTTCGGCCGATCACCGCGAGAAACTCAATGCCTTCCATGCCGGTACCCGCGAAAGCGACGGCCTTGCCTGGCAGCACGCCTACCTGCGCCATATCCACAACATGCTGCAAGAAGGCATGGACCCGCGCGATGTGGCCCGGGCGCCCATGCCAAGCGAAATCCGCGAATCCGACTACGTGGTGGGCAAGCAATACGGAGGCAGTTGGCTCGATTTGCAGGAGGTGCTGCGTGGCATCCTGTACCAGGGCGGCTTGGCCGTAACGCCCTTGCCGCGCCTCAAGGGCATTCAGGAGAAGGCCGTCAAACTGGTTCAGGAAGACGTGGATGGCAGCCTGTTTGAGCTGTTTCAGGCGCTGACCGACAACACCCGGGGCTATTGCGCGACCCACGCGTTGCTGTGCGGCGTGGTGTGCGAACTCACCGCCATCAAGTTGGGGCTGGAGCCTTGGCAGCGCGCACCGCTGGTGGCCGCCGCCCTGACCATGAACATCGGCATGGCACGCGAGCAAGACAGCATGTCGCGCCAGAAGACGCCCCTTACCGACTGGCAACGCAGCCTGATTGAAAGCCACGGCCAACGGGGCGATCAGATGCTGCGCGAATTGGGGGTGGACGATCCGGTGCAACTGGACCTGGTGCGCTGGCACCACACGCCGCTGGCTGCCGAGGCAGAGGCCAACAACCTGCTGAACCGCCGCCTGCTCAATCTGACGGACGTGTTTGTGGCACGGACGGCAGCGCGCACGACGCGCAGTGGCCTGTCGCCGGTGGAGGCGGTCAAGCGCATGGTCTTTGGCGCTGCCGGGGACGATCTCGGCTTGGGTTCTGCCATGGCGCAGGCGGTAGGCTTTTACCCGCCCGGCACCTACGTCAAGCTGGCCAACGGCGAAATTGCCGTGGCGGTGCAGCGCGGTGCCCGCGCCAACACGCCGTGGGTGATCAGCATTGTGGGCAGCGATGCCGTGCCGCTGGCCAAATACGAGTGCAAAACCACCGCCGAGGCACGCACCGCCATCACCATGCCGGTCAATTTCGAGAAGATCAAAGTGTCGATCAACCAGGAGCGTGTGCGCAAGGCACGCGAGCGCATTCCCCGCGCCTAAGCCGCGCCGGCCTTGGCCTGACACCGCGTGATCTGTGGTTTTAACCAGTATCATGCGGCATGGCCAAAGACAAAACCATCTACACCTGCAACGACTGCGGCGGTACCAGCCCCAAGTGGCTGGGCAAGTGCCCCGCCTGCAACGCCTGGAACACGCTGGTGGAGTCGGTCGCCAGCGCCGATGCACCCACCAAAAACCGCTTTGCCTCGCTGGCCAAGACCGCCGACGTGGCCGTGCTGGCCGATATCGAAGCCAGCGATGTTGAGCGCATGCCCACCGGCCACGAAGAGCTCGACCGCGTGCTGGGTGGCGGCATGGTGGAAGGCGGCGTGGTGCTGATTGGCGGTGACCCCGGCATCGGCAAATCCACGCTCCTGTTGCAAGCACTCGACTCCATGCAACGCATCAGCGCAAAAGACAACTTGAGCGCCGCCGGGCCGCCCCAAGGCGCGAGGGCCCCCTCGGGGGGCAGAGAGCCACACGCAGTGGGCGAACGTGGGGGC
>CAKZJN010000213.1 GCA_936943465.1 uncultured Rhodoferax sp. | reverse complement strand
AAGCTCACCATCTGGGTCATCTCGGCCATGATGTGCGGCGTGGCCGGTGCCCTGTATGTGCCGCAGGTCGGCATCATTAACCCCAGCGAAATGAGCCCGGCCAACTCCATCGAGATTGCCATCTGGGCCGCAGTGGGCGGTCGTGCCACGCTGATCGGTCCGATCGTGGGTGCGTTTCTGGTGAACGGTGCCAAGAGCTGGCTCACCGTGACCTACCCCGAGTTCTGGCTCTACTTCTTGGGAGCGCTGTTTATTGGTGTGACCCTGTACCTGCCCGACGGCGTGGTGGGATTGGTCAAGAAACTGAAGGGAGACAAGGCATGACTCCCGAACTACTGGAACAAGGTGCCCAGCGCGTCGAGGCCCGCATGGCAGCACTGGCCGCACAGGCCGGCAACACCGAATCGGGTGGACGCAGCGCTGGCTTTGGCCGCCTGAAACTCGATGACGAAGTGGACGTGACCCACGGTCGCATCCTGTACCTGGAAAGCGTGAATGTGAGCTTTGATGGCTTCAAGGCCATCAACAACCTGTCACTCGACATTGCCCCGGGTGAGTTGCGCTGCATCATCGGCCCCAACGGTGCCGGCAAGACCACGATGATGGACATCATCACCGGCAAAACCCGGCCCGATTCGGGTACGGTGTATTTCGGCAGCACCATCAATCTCTTGCGCTACAACGAGCCGCAAATTGCGCAGCTCGGCATCGGCCGTAAGTTCCAGAAGCCCACGGTGTTTGAGCAACTCACGGTGTTCGAAAACCTGGAGCTGGCGCTCAAGACAAACAAGGGCGTGAAGCCTTCGTTGTTCTTCAAGCTCGACTCGACCCAGCGCGACCGACTGGCTGAA
Source organism: uncultured Rhodoferax sp. (assembly GCA_936943465.1). Taxonomy (GTDB): domain Bacteria; phylum Pseudomonadota; class Gammaproteobacteria; order Burkholderiales; family Burkholderiaceae_C; genus Allorhodoferax. The sequence goes on along the minus strand of CAKZJN010000213.1, from coordinate 2,724 downwards.
ATCCTGCACACCATTCACCTGGCCGACAGCGTTACGCGCCAGGCCGGCAACTTAAGCCACGGCCAGAAGCAGTGGCTGGAGATTGGCATGCTGCTGATGCAGGACCCCAAGCTGCTGCTACTCGACGAACCGGTGGCAGGCATGACCGACGAGGAAACCGAACGCACCGCCGAACTGTTTCTGTCCCTCAAGGGCAAACACTCACTGATGGTGGTGGAACACGACATGAGCTTTATCAACACCATCTCCGACATCGTGACCGTGCTGTGCGACGGCTCGGTCTTGGCGCAAGGCACTTTGGCCCAGGTGCAGGCCGACGAGCGCGTGATTGAGGTCTATCTGGGACGATGAACATGCCAGCCTCCACCCCCCTGCTGCAAGTCAAAAACGTCAACCAGTATTACGGCGGTTCGCACATCCTGCGCGATGTCAGCCTGAGCGCCGAACTAGGCAAGGTCACCGTCATTCTGGGGCGCAACGGCGTGGGCAAGACCACGCTGCTCAAGTCCATGATGGGGCTGGTGCCGATCAAAAGCGGCTCGATCGAACTGGACGGCAAGGCCATCCACCAGATCACGCCCTATGAACGGGCCCGCGCCGGTATCGGCTTTGTGCCCCAAGGGCGCGAGATCTTTTCGCGCCTCACGGTGCAGGAAAACCTGCACATGGGCCTGGCCTACAAAAAGGCGGGAACGCCGGTGCCCGAAGAACTGTTCGAACTTTTTCCAGTGCTCAAGCAAATGCTGGGGCGCCGGGGCGGTGACTTGTCGGGCGGGCAGCAACAACAGTTGGCGATTGCCCGCGCGCTGGCCGCCAAGCCGCGCGTATTGATTTTGGACGAGCCTACCGAGGGCATTCAGCCCAGCATCATCAAAGACATTGGCCGCGTCATCCGCATGCTGGCCGACCGCGGCGACATGGCCATCGTGCTGGTGGAGCAGTACTACGACTTTGCCCAGGAGCTGGCCGATGACTACGTGGTGATGGAGCGCGGCGCCGTGCTCGCCCGGGGCAAAGGCGCCAACATGGAAATCGACGGGGTCAGGCAGTTGGTCGCGATTTAATCCGGCTGGCTTTTTGCTGGCGGCGCGGCCAGGGGATAACGCCGTGCTCCTCCAGCGTGCCCAACCGCAAGCGTGAGTCCAGTGAAATTGACGGACTTCGGGTGTTTCAAATTGAGACCGATAGCGCGCAGTTTGACATTTGTCATGTCGAGCGGGTAGGCCCTGTCCTAGCCTTCGTCCTGTACTTTTTTTAAATACAGGAGCATTCATGAAGCGTATTTCTATGGGTCTGTGTGGCGTGTTGTTGGCGTGTGGCAACGCACTTTTGCCAGTTGCGTATGCGGCCGACCCTGCACCCGGGCCGCTGGGTTCCATTGAGCGCGCCAAAGCGGGCCGGGCGGTGGAACTGCTGGACGCGGCGGTGGCTTTTCTCAAGCGCAACGGGCCGGCCACGGCTTTTGAGTCGTTCAATAACCCGAAAGGCAGCTTTGTCGACGGACCGTACTACGTGTTTGTGGTGGGGCCCGATGGCTACATGCACGCCAATGGGGGAACCCAAGTGCCGCTGGCCGGCCGCTATGTGATGGAACTGCGCGATGCAGCCGGCAAGCCGCTGGTCCGCGACCTGTTGGCTGCCGCAGCGGAAAAGTCCGTGGGCAGCATCGAATACCGCTGGGTCAACCCGGACAGCCACCGCATTGAAAACAAGGTCAGCCTGTACAGCAAGGTGGACAGCTATGTGGTGAGCGTGGGCTACTACTCGCCACGATCCACGCAGCGCGAAGCGCAGGCGCTGCTGGACCGTGCGGTGTCCTACGTGAAAGAAGTGGGCCAGGAAAAGGCTTTCGTGGCGTTTAACAACCCGCAAAGCGGCTTCTCGCATGACGACCAATATGTGTTTGCCGTGGGCCTGGCCGATGGCAAGTACCACGCCAATGGCGACACGCCCCAACTCAATGGCATGGATGTGCGCGGCCTGCGGGACGCCGCCGGCAGCCCCTTGTTTGAGTACATGCTGGCGGTGGCCAAGAACTCCGGCAATGGCACGGTGGAACACAAGTGGCGCAACCCAGCGACCAACGCGGTGGAGACCAAGCACACGCTGGTTCAGCGCGTGGGCGACATGATGCTCGGTGTCGGCTACTACACCAAGTAATTACATGGCCCAGATGCGGGGGCTGCAGTCGGCTAGGTGCCACAACTCCTGACGCCATGCACTGCGCACGCTGCGCAGCAACTGCATGGCCGGCTCCACCACCGGTGCCAGCACGCGTACCACCAGCACCTGCGGATTGGGGCTGGTGGCGCCTGCCGTAGCAGCCAGCGCATGGTTGGCTATCAGTTCGCGTGCAGTGTCGAGCGCCTGCTGTTTGCGTTTGCGTTCGATCGCCGAGCCACTCACAAAAAACAGGCTGGCCATGCAGCGTGCGCCGGCAAGGCCGGCGGCACTGTCCATCAGACGCGTGTCCGTGGCATCAATCAAGCCGCGCTCTAACCACACGCCGGGTACCTCGATGTGCTGCCCGAAGCGTCCCTGGACAAAGGGCAGGCCCGCGTTGGGCAGGCCCAGCGCGGTGACGTCCCAACCCAGTAGTTCGGCACCTGGTTCGACTTGCATCACCAACCGGTTTTCGGCCTGGCACTGGTTGTAGCAAAGGGCCTCCAGCGGCAGCCATTCCAGACGACTGCCGGTCTGTAGGTGAACGCGGGTGTATTGCAG
>CAKZJN010000212.1 GCA_936943465.1 uncultured Rhodoferax sp. | reverse complement strand
GCGCCGCTGGACGATGCGCCGGTGCGCGTCGATGGAAAAGACGGCTGGTTGCTGCGTCAACTCGGCGGCCGCTTTGCGGTGCTGGTGTACGCCAATGCGGCGCTGGACGCGGACGCGCTGGATGCTCTGCATCGCATCGAAGGCCACGCGCTGGCTCCCGAAATTGTCCTGGTGGTTGCTCCCGGAACGGTGATCAATACCTCCTGGCGCGTGTTGGAGGACAGTGACCGCCGGGTGGCCGAGCGCCTGGACGCGCGCCATGGCACGACCTACCTGATTCGCCCCGATCAGCACGTGACCGCGCGCCGCCGCAAGGCCGATGCGGCCGACCTGGCCAACAGCCTGGCCCGCGCCACGGCCAACCCCTTGCCCGCAACCACTGTGGAGGCCCGCTGATGTCGCCCATGCAAAACCAGTCGCTCAACCTGCAGCCCAACTTTCACGAGACCGGCAAGCGCTACTTCCGCGCCTTCACACCGGGCGACGACTTTTACGAAGCGCTGATCGACACCCACCGCGACCTGAGCGATGAGCAGAGTGCTCTGGTCAACGCCAAGCTGGTGTTGCTGCTGTCCAACCATGTGGGCAACTTGGCCATCCTCAAGGAAGCCATGGCCCTTGCCCGCCAGGACGTAGCCTGAAGCCCACCGGAGAACCGCACCATGCCGATTCAAAAAATTCACCATGTGGCCTACCGCTGCAAGGACGCCAAAGAGACCGTCGAGTGGTACCAGAAGTACCTGAACATGCGCTTTGTCCTGGCGATTGCCGAGGACCAGGTGCCCTCCACCGGCGAGCCCGACCCGTACATGCACGTGTTTCTCGATGCCGGTGCCGGCAATGTGCTGGCCTTCTTTGAGTTGCCCACCAAGCCGCCGATGCAGCTCGATGTAAACACCCCCGCCTGGACCCAGCATTTGGCTTTGCAGGTGGACAGCGTGGACGAGTTGCTGCAAACCAAGGCACGGCTGGAGGCCGACGGAATCAACGTGGTGGGCCCGACCGACCACACCATTTTCAAATCGATTTACTTCTTCGACCCCAGCGGCCACCGGCTGGAACTGGCGGCCAATACCGGCACGCCGCGCATGGCCAAGATGCTCGATGACGTGAAGTGGGAAATGCTCAACGAGTGGGCTGCCACCAAAAAGGCTCCGCAGCATGCCCGCTGGATGCACGACGGCAGCCACGCTAACGCAGAAGGCGACGCCGCATGAAGCTCGCAACCTTGAAGCGGGGTGGCCGCGATGGCAAGCTGGTGGTGGTGAACCGCGCGCTCACGCACTGCCGTGCCGTACCGGCTATCGCACGCACCCTGCAGCAGGCGCTGGACGACTGGGAAGCCTGCGAGCCGCAGTTGCGCCAGGTCTATGAGGCGCTGAACAGCGGCGCATTTGCGGACGCGCAAGCCTTCGATCCTGAGCAATGCCATTCGCCTTTGCCACGCGCCTTTCAGTGGGCCGATGGTTCGGCCTATGTAAATCATGTGGAACTGGTACGCCGCGCACGGGGTGCCGAGTTGCCGCCCGAGTTCTGGACCGACCCGCTGATGTACCAGGGTGGCTCCGATTCGTTTGTCGGCCCGCGCGACCCGGTGCTGGCCTTGTCGGAAGACTGGGGCATTGACCTGGAGGCCGAAGTGGCGGTGGTCACCGGCGATGTGCCCATGGGCGCCTCAGTAGAGCAATGCGGCAAAGCGGTGCGCCTTCTCATGCTGGTTAACGACGTGTCGCTGCGCAATCTGATTCCGGCGGAGTTGGCCAAGGGCTTTGGCTTCTTTCAGAGCAAACCCGCATCCGCCTTCAGCCCGGTCGCCATCACGCCCGACGAGTTGGGTGATGCCTGGATGGAAACCCGCGTGCACCGTCCCTTGACCGTGCACCTCAACGGCGCGCTGTTCGGCCAGCCCGATGCCGGGACCGACATGGTGTTCAACTTTGCGCAATTGATTGCACACGCCGCCAAAACCCGCGAGTTGTGTGCCGGCTCCATCATTGGTTCGGGCACCGTGAGCAACAAGCAGGGCGGCCTGCAAGGCTCGTCCATCGCCCACGGTGGCGTGGGCTACTGCTGCATTGCCGAAGTGCGCATGTACGAAACCATTGAGGGCGGCAAGCCGCAAACACCGTACCTGCGCTTTGGCGACACGGTGCGCATTGAAATGACGGATGCGCAAGGGCAGTCGCTGTTTGGCGCCATCGCGCAAACCGTGCAGCCTTACCAAGCCTCCGTCTGACACTCCAACCCATTACCTCCAGCAAACCACCATGGATTACCAGAACATTCTTTTCACCACGCAGGACGGCATTGCCCGCCTGACCCTGAACCGGCCCGACAAACTCAACAGCTTTACCGGTGCCATGCATGCCGAACTGCGCGATGCGCTGGACCGCATTCAGGCGGACAAGACCATGCGCGTGCTGGTCATTACCGGCGCCGGTCGTGCCTTCTGTGCGGGCCAGGATCTGGCCGACCCCGACATGGCGGTGGGGGCCACCATGCCCGACGTCGGTAACGTGGTGGAACAAAACTACAAGCCACTGATTCTGCGGCTGCAAAACCTGCGCGTACCCACCGTAGCCATGGTCAATGGCGTCGCGGCCGGTGCCGGTGCCAGCCTGGCGCTGGCCTGTGATTTGGTGATTGCAGGCAAGGGCGCGTCGTTCTTGCAGGCATTCAGCAAGATCGGCCTGGTGCCGGACACGGGAGGCACCTGGTTCCTGCCGCAGCGCGTGGGCATGGCCCGCGCCATGGGCTTGGCGATGCTGGCCGACAAACTGCCGGCCGAAAAGGCGGCCGAGTGGGGCCTGATCTGGCAAGCCGTGGAAGACGCCGACCTGACCGCCACCGTGGACAAACTCGCCACCCAACTTTCCACCATGCCGACCAAGGCGCTGGTGCGCACGCGCCAGGCTCTGCACGCTGCGCCCACCCACACGCTGGAGCAGCAACTCAGCATGGAAGGTGGCTTTATGCGCGAGCTGGGCTGGAGCCCCGACTTCGCCGAAGGCGTGGCCGCCTTTATGGAAAAACGCGCACCGCGCTTTACAGGGCAATAAGCATGGCTGACATCCTCTCCAAAGACGCCATCGTGGCCGTGGTCGGTGCCGGTGCCATGGGGGCCGGCATTGCGCAGGTGGCGGCCGTGGCCGGTCACCCGGTGCTGCTGCTCGACAACCGCCCCGGTGCGGCCCAAACCGCCATTGAAGGTTTGCGTGCCCAACTGGGCAAGTTGGCCGACAAGGGCAAGATGACGGTGGAAGCAGCACAGGCCGCCGGTCAACGCCTGCAGGCCGCCACGCAACTTAGCGACCTGGCACCCTCTGGCCTGGTGGTGGAAGCCATTGTGGAAAGCCTGGCCGCCAAGCAGCAACTGTTTGCCGACCTGGAAAAACTGGTCGCCGCGGACTGCATTTTTGGTACCAACACCTCCAGCATTTCCATCACTGCCATCGGCTCGGTCTTGAAGCAGCCACAGCGTCTGGCCGGTCTGCACTTCTTCAATCCCGCGCCCGTCATGGCGTTGGTGGAAGTGGTGAGTGGCCTGGCAACCGACCCGCAGGTCGCCGAGCTGCTTTACGCCACCGCCACCGCCTGGGGCAAAACGGCGGTGCACGCCAAGTCCACCCCCGGCTTTATCGTCAACCGCGTGGCCCGCCCGTATTACGCCGAGGCCTTGCGCTTGCGCTCCGAAGGTGCTGCCGACTGCGCCACGATCGACGCCGTCATGCGCGAGTCGGGCGGCTTTCGCATGGGCCCGTTTGAGCTGATGGACATGATTGGCCTGGACGTGAACTTTGCCGTGACCCGCTCGGTATGGAACGCCTACTTCAACGACCCGCGCTACCTGCCCTCGCTGATTCAGCAGGACCTGGTGGACGCCGGTTTTCTGGGCAAGAAAAGTGGTCGCGGCTACTACGACTACCGCGAAGGTGCCGAAAAACCGGTGCCCCACACGGAAGCCGCACACGCCCGCCCGACCCGCATCGTGGTGTGTGGCGATGCGCCCGCTGCCCAAGCGCTGGCCGCGCGCCTGCAAGCCGTCGCCGTGCCCTTCGAGCGGGCTGCCTCCACCGATGGCCGCATTGCCGAGGCCGATGCCGCCGTGCTGTACCTCACCGATGGCCGCAGCGCGACACAGCGTGCGTCCGAGACGGGCGTCGCCAACACGGTGCTGATGGACCTGGCGCTGGACTTCAACAAGGCCACGCGCACCGCGCTGGCCCGTGCCGGCCAATGCAGCGAGGGCGCGTTCGGCGCGGCCTGCGCGTTGCTGCAGGCAGGCGGGTTGCAAGTGTCGCGTCTGGCCGATGTGCCGGGTCTGGCCGTGATGCG
>CAKZJN010000211.1 GCA_936943465.1 uncultured Rhodoferax sp. | reverse complement strand
TTGGCCAAAGATGCCGAGGCGCGTTGCGCCGAGTGGCTGTTGCGCCATGCCGAAAACAGCGACAAGGGCGTTTGCTCGGTCAAGCTGCAGCAGCGCAAGCGCCTGATCGCGGCGCAACTGGGCATTGCGCCGGAAACCCTGTCACGGGTTCTCCGCCATTTGCGGGAGCGCAGTCTGATTAGCGGCTCCGGGCGGATCGTGAACCTTGTTGATCCGGGTGGTTTGCGGTCTTTAGCTGGCGTTTAACTTCTTTTCTCTCGCACGGAGTCTGGGTGGCATAGGGTTTTGCTCCGTGTCCCCCGCCCGCTTAGGCGGGCTCCTCCTTTACCTGCGCAAAACCCTATGCCACCCAGGCTCCTGGGGAGCCTTCTCGCTTACGCTTTTAAGGCCTTGAGGACATTTTCTGCGGTGGCGGGGGCGGTTAGTTCTACGACTTTGTCGTCTGCTCTTGCTTGTTCCACGGCGTGACGTAGCGCCTCGTACACGCTGATGGCGAGCATGAACGGGGGTTCGCCTACGGCTTTGCTACCGAACACGTTGTCTTCGCGGTTGGGCTCGGGCCATAGGTCTACCTTGAAGTGCTGCGGGATGTCGCCGGCGGTGGGGATTTTGTAGGTGCTGGGGGCGTGGGTTGACAGGTAGCCCTTGTCGTTCCACACCAGTTGCTCGGTGGTGAGCCAGCCCATGCCTTGCACAAAACCGCCTTCAATCTGGCCTACGTCAATCGCGGGGTTGATGCTGCGACCCACGTCGTGCAGCACATCAACCTTCAGCACCCGGCTCTCGCCGGTGAGGGTGTCGATGGCCACTTCGGTGCATGACGCGCCGTAGGCAAAGTAATAGAACGGGCGGCCACTCAGCGTGGTTTTGTCGTAGTGAATCTTGGGCGTGCGGTAGAAGCCGTCGCTCCAGAGCTGGATGCGGTTGGCGTAGGCCATGCCGACTACTTCTTCAAAGCTGCGCGAGGTCTTGGGCGAGTGCACGCGGCCGCCTTCAAAGCGGATGGCACCGGCGCCGCAACCGTCGAGTCCGCAGACGAATGCGGCCAGGTTGTCGCGCACATGGCGGGCGGCAAACTGGGCGGCGCGGCCGTTGAGGTCGGTGCCGGCCGATGCGGCCGTGGCCGATGCGTTGGCTACCTTGCTGGTGTCGCTGGCGGTGGCCATGACGCGTTCAAACGGAATGCCCAACTCGTCGGCCACGATCTGCGACACCTTGGTGTGCAGGCCCTGGCCCATTTCGGTGCCGCCGTGGTTCACCTGCACGCTGCCGTCGGTGTACACATGCACCAGCGCGCCGGCCTGGTTAAACAGGGTGGCGGTAAAGCTGATACCGAACTTGACCGGCGTGAGCGCAATCCCGCGTTTGAGGATCGGGCTGTTGGCGTTCCAGGCCTCAATTTCGGCGCGGCGCTGGCGGTAGGCGCTGCTGTCTTCCAGCTTGGCCATGAGCGGCTGCAGGATGTTGTCTTCCACCTTCATCTGGTAATGGGTGGTGTCGCGCAGGCCGCCACCGGCGACCGGTTCGTCGTTGTACAGGTTGCACAGGCGAATATCCAACGGGTCGCGCTTCAGGAAGCGCGCGATGTTGCCCATGATGGCCTCGATCAGGATCACGCCCTGCGGCCCACCAAAACCACGGAAAGCGGTGTGGCTCTGCATGTTGGTTTTGCAGCGGTAGGACGTGATGTCCACATGCTCCAGGTAATAGGCGTTGTCGCTGTGAAAGATGGCGCGGTCGGCCACCGGGCCGGACAGGTCGGCGCTGAAGCCGCAGTTGGCCGCCATCATCAATTGCAGCGCCGTCAGGCGGCCATAGTCGTCAAAACCAGCGGTGTACTCATAGGCAAACGGGTGGCGCTTGCCGGTGACCATAAAGTCGTCATCGCGGTCCAGCCGAAGCTTGATGGCCTGCCCGGTTTTCTTCGCTGCAATGGCCGCCCACACCGCCAGATGCCCGGCCTGCGTTTCCTTGCCGCCAAAGCCTCCGCCCATGCGGCGGCACTCCACGCGCACCGCGTGGTTGTCGATGCCCAGGGCGTGGGCCACCCAGTGCTGCACCTCGCCGGGGTGCTGGGTGCTGCTGTACACCGTCCACTGGTTTTGTTCCAGCGGCAACACATAGGCAATCTGGCCCTCCAGATAAAAGTGCTCCTGACCGCCGACTTCGAGCGTGCCGTGCAGGGTGTGTTGGGAAGTCTTGAGCGCCGCCGCCGCATCGCCCCGGCGCACGTTCACCGGGGGCAAAACAAAGCTCTTGGCCGCCAGTGCGTCCTGCACCGTCAGGACGGCGGGCAAGGGCGCGATGTCGAGCGTGACCTTGCGGGCGGCGTGGCGCGCCTGCGTGGTGGTGCGGGCAATCACCAGCCCGATGACCTGGCCGACAAACTGCACCGTGTCCGTGGCAAACACCGGCTCATCCCCGGCAAACGCCGCCAGCATCGGGTCGCCCGGAATGTCCTGCGCCAGCACCACGTCCACCACACCGGGCATGGCCCGGGCGGCGCGGGTGTCCACGCCCCGCAGCGTGCCGTGCGCGTGGGTGGAAAGAATCGGTGCGGCGTGAAGCGTGCCGCGCACTTCGGGCAGGTCGTCGATGTAATGCACCGCGCCGGCTACCTGGGCCGCAGCGCTTTCGTGGTACAGGCTCTGGCCGGCGGCGGGTTTGGCGGCCTTTTGGGGAGCGATGGTGCGGCTCATGCTGCGGCTCCTTCCACAACCAGGGATTCCAGCGAACTGCCACTTCCCCCCTGACTCTCCAGCCAGAAACGCTGCAGCAGGTTACCCAGCACTTCCGAGCGGTAGGCGGCCGAGGCGCGCATGTCGCTGATCGGGCTGAATTCGGCGCGCAGCACCTGCATCGCTTCTTTGACGGTGCTCTGATTCCAGGGCTTGCCTTGCAAGGCAGCCTGCGTTTTGCGGGCTCGCACCGGCGTGGCGGCCACGCCGCCCACGCCCAAGGAGGCCTGTGCCACCACCCCGTCCTTCAGGTGCAGGTTGACGGCCAGACAGACCGCAGAAATGTCGTCTTCAAAGCGTTTGGATATTTTGTAAACCCGCGAAAACTCGGTGGGCACGGCCTTGGGCACTTTGATCCAGGCTAGCACCTCGTCGGCGGCCATCACGTTCTGGCGGTACCCGGTGTAAAGGTCTTCGAGGCGCAACTCGCGGTGGCCGCGCACGCTCATCAGCACCACGTTGGCACCGAGTGCAATCAGGAGCGGCATCGAATCACCAATCGGCGAGCCGTTGGCCACGTTGCCGCCCAGCGTGCCGGAGTTGCGCACCGGCAGGCCGGCAAAGCGGTGGGCAAATGAGGCCAACTGCGGCCGGTCGGCCACCAGCGCGGCAAAGGCATCGGTCAGGGTGACTGCCGCACCCATGGCGATGTGGTGTTTGTACTGCTCCACACGGCGCAGTTCCTTGACCCGCGTGGTGTCAATGATGCGGTCAAACGTGCGGTGCATTTTGGTGACCCACAGGCCCACGTCAGTGCAGCCGGCCACCAGTTGCGCCTGCGGATAGCGGGCGCGCAACTGCAGCAAGTCGGCCAGGCGCGCCGGGCGGTGGTAAGTGTCTTCGGCAGCGGCGGCGCGGGCCTTGGCGGTTTTGCCCTGTGCCGCCATGTCACGCAAATCCTGCAGCACGGCTGCGCGATCGACCCGCACCGGCAGGTGTTGATGCATGGATTGCGCGGCATCCAGAATCGGGCGGTAGCCGGTGCAGCGGCACAGGTTGCCCGACAGTGCGCCTTGTGCCTCTGCACGGCTGACCGGGTTACCGCCCTGTTTTTCGTAAAGGCCGAACAGGCTCATGGCAAAGCCCGGCGTGCAAAAGCCGCATTGCGAACCGTGGCACTGGACCAAGGATTCCTGCACCGGGTGCAAGGCGCCGTCTTCACTCTTGAGGTCTTCCACCGTCCAGAGCGCCAAGCCGTCGACCGAATGCGCCATGCGGATGCAGCTATTGATGGCGTTCAACTCCAGTTGGCCGTTTTTTTCCTCGCCCACCACCACGGTGCAGGCGCCGCAGTCGCCCTCGCCACACCCCTCTTTGGTGCCTGTGCAGTGCAGGTCTTCGCGCAAAAGGTCCAAAAGGGTGCGGTTGGTCTCCACGGTCAGGCTGACGACCTGGCCACGGCGTAGAAAGCGAATCGGTTGGGTTTTCATGCAGGGTTCCTCGGGCGGGAGGGTAAATCGGGAGGTCGGCTCAAACCATACGCATTAGCATATGGCACACATTAATCCATGCGTATGAGAGACCAAAACCTTTTCGACAAGATAGACCTCCATCTGATAAGGATCCTCCATACCGTGTTGACAGAACGCAGTGTTTCCAAAGCCGCCATCCGCCTGGGCATGCACCAGCCAGCGGTCAGCAGCGCCTTGAAACGCCTGCGCGATTTTGCCGGAGACCCCCTTTTGGTGCGGTCAGGCTCCGGAATGGTGCCAACCGTAGCGGGTCAACGGATGCTGGAACCGAGCGCCAGCATTTTGCGTGCCGCCCAGATGCTGTTCACCGACGCCCGCGGGTTCGAGCCGGCCCGCGCCCGTACCACCTTCAAGGTGGCCGCCGCAGACTACCTCGATCCGTTTTTTTTGCCGCAACTGGTGTCCGAGATCAAGGCGCAGGCGCCGTTGTGCGAAATCGAAATCCACCCACTGTCGCCGGCTACCGATTACCGCACCCAGTTGGCGCAGGGCGAGGTGGACGTGGTGATTGGCAACTGGCTTGCGCCGCCGCCCGACTTGCACCAGGGCAGCCTGTTTAGCGACGAAGTGGTGTGCCTGGTGTCCGAAAAGCACCCGGCCGTGCGCCGGGGCTGGGATCAGGCCAGTTGGCTGGAGGTGGAGCACATTGCACCGGGTGCCACGCACCCGGGAGCCAAGGGCTTTATTGACGGACACCTGGCCTCGCTCGGCCTGCAACGGCACATTGCGGCCCGTTGCCCGTATTTCGGACTGATTCCGGGCATGGTGGCATCAACCTTGCTGGTGCTGACCACCAGCCGGCAGTATTGCGAGCGCTTCGTGAGCAGCCTGCCGGTGAAGATTCTGGCCTGCCCGATCGCATTTCCAAAAATGATGTACTACCAGCTTTGGCATGAGCGCACCCACACCTCCGAGTCCGGGCGCTGGTTGCGCGAGCGGGTAAAGTCCGCAGCCGCTTCCTTGAAGAAGTAAGAACGGGAACCCTCCAACGATGACGCACCCCAGACTGCAATTGACCGGAATCACCAAGGCCTACCCCGGCGTGGTGGCCAACAGCGATGTGTCGCTCACCGTGATGCCCGGCGAAACCCACGCCGTGCTGGGCGAAAACGGCGCCGGCAAGTCCACCTTGATGAAGATCATTTACGGCTCGGTCAAGCCCGACGCCGGTGAGATCCGCCTGAATGGCCAGCCCATCGTCATCCGCAACCCCAAAGAGGCGCGGGCCAACGGCATCAGCATGGTGTTCCAGCACTTCAACCTGTTTGACACCATGACGGTGGCCGAAAACGTCTGGCTCGGCCTGACCCGCAATTCGCTGGAGCAGGTGACCGCCAGCATCATTGCCAAGGCCAACGAATACGGCCTCGACATTGACCCTGCGCGGCCGGTGCACACCCTGAGCGTGGGCGAAATGCAGCGGGTTGAAATCATCCGCGCGCTGCTGACCCGCCCCGAGCTGCTGATCCTGGACGAACCCACCTCGGTGCTGACACCGCAGGCGGTGGAAAAGCTGTTTGTGGTGCTGAAAAAGCTGGCTTCCGAGGGCTGCAGCATTTTGTACATCTCGCACAAACTGCATGAAATCCGCGAACTCTGCACCGCCTGCACCGTGCTGCGTGGCGGCAAGGTCACCGGTGTTTGCAATCCGCAGGAAGAAAGCAACGCCTCGCTGTCGCGCCTGATGATTGGTGCGGAACCACCGCAGCTCGAACACACACCGCAGCCCACCGGCGAAAGCCGCCTGCTGGTGACCAACCTGAGCCTGCCGCGCGAAGACCAGTTTGGTGTGGACCTGGACGGTATCAACCTCGATGTGCGCGCCGGTGAGGTGGTGGGCATTGCCGGGGTGTCTGGCAACGGCCAGAAAGAATTGTTGTATGCGCTGTCGGGCGAAGACTGCCGTTCACCGGCGGGCAGCGTGCGCATGGGCGACAAAGACGTGTCGGCGGTGCACCCCGGCGGACGCCGCAAGCTGGGCCTGCACTTTGTGCCCGAGGAACGTTTGGGCCGGGGCGCCGTGCCCACGCTCAGCCTGGCGCACAACCTGTTGCTCACCCGCACCGGCTCCATCAAGCACCCCAAGTTTGCCGGCGGCTGGATTCAGGTCGGCAAACTGGAGTCGCACGCCGCCGACATCATCAAGGCCTTCAATGTGAAGGCCAACGGCCCCACGGCAGCGGCACGATCGCTGTCGGGCGGCAACTTGCAAAAGTTCATTGTCGGCCGCGAGATTGATGCCAAACCCACGCTGTTTATCGTCTCCCAACCTACCTGGGGCGTGGACGTTGGCGCGGCAGCACAAATTCGTGGCGAAATTCTCGCGCTGCGCGATGCCGGTTGCGCCGTGCTGGTGGTGAGCGAGGAACTGGAAGAATTATTTGAGGTGAGTGACCGCATGCACGTGATTGCGCGCGGCAGGCTCTCGCCGTCCGTACCCATAGCAGAGGCGACTGTGGAAAAAATTGGTGAGTGGATGAGTGGCTTGTGGGATCAGGCGTCGGCCCCGGCGGAGGTGCAACATGCTTAAGCTTGAAGCACGCCCCCAGCCGTCCAGTTTCTGGAGCTATGGCTCGCCGATCTTGGCGCTGCTGTGCACGGTGGTCATCGGGGTCATTTTGTTTGTGATGCTGGGCAAAGACCCGGTGCGCGGTTTGCAGATTTTCTTCTGGGAGCCACTCAAAAGCGGCTACGCCCTGGGTGAACTGGTGGTGAAAGCCACGCCCCTGTTGCTGATTGCCTTGGGGCTGGCGGTTTGCTACCGCTCCAACGTCTGGAACATTGGCGCCGAAGGCCAGTACCTGATTGGCGCAGTGGCGGCCAGCGGCGTGGCGCTGATGGCCGACAACACCAGCAGCGGCCTGATCGTCGTGCCCATTTTGATGGCGGGCGTTCTAGGCGGCATGTTCTGGGCCGGGATTTCCGCTTTCCTCAAAGACCGCTTCAACACCAACGAAATTCTGGTTAGTTTGATGCTGGTGTACGTGGCGATTCAGGTGCTGGGCTACATGGTGTATGGCCCCTGGAAAGACCCCAATGGCTACAACTTTCCGCAAACCAAGAACTTTGATCTGGTGACCCGCATTCCGCGGCTGTTCAGCGGCTCGCGTATGTCGATTGGTGTGCTGTTTGCGCTCCTGGGTGTGGCGGGCATGTGGGTGTTTCTGTTCCGTACCCGGGCCGGTTTTGCCCAGCAGGTCGGCGGCCTGGCTCCGGCGGCTGCGCGCTACGCGGGCTTCTCGTCGCGTGGCGCTTTGTGGACCGCATTCCTGATCTCGGGCGGCATGGCCGGTCTGGCCGGTGCGTTGGAGGTGGCAGGCCCCATCGGGCAACTCACCCCTTATGTGCCGGCGGGCTATGGTTTCGCCGCCATCATCGTCGCCTATGTGGGGCGTTTGCACCCGGTGGGCATGATGTTTTCTGCCGTGCTGATGAGCATGTTTTATATCGGTGGCGAGTTGGCGCAATCGCGGCTGGGGCTGCCCAAGTCGCTGACCGGCGTGTTCCAGGGGCTGCTGCTCTTCACGCTGCTGGGCTGTGACACGCTGGTGAATTACCGCTTGGTGTGGAAGCACACTGCAGGAGCCAAATAATGGATGCTTCCTACGCATTACTGATTGCAGCCACGCTGAATGCGGGCACGGTGCTGGCCATTGCCTCGTTGGGCCTGCTGATCAATGAGAAAGCCGGCATCGTGAACCTGGGGGCCGAGGGCATCATGCTGTGCTCGGCGATTGCCGGTTTTGCCGCCGTGGTTGCCACCGGCAGCGACGTTATGGGTTTCCTGGCCGGCATTCTGGCCGGCGCGTTCATGGCGGCGGTGTTTGGCGCGCTGGTGATCTGGCTGAACACCAACCAGTACGCCACCGGTCTGGCGCTCAGCCTATTTGGTGCCGGATTTTCGGCGTTTGCTGGCATTAACTATGTGCAGGCCAAGATTCCCGAGCGCCCGCAGTTTGAGGTCCCGTTTCTGGCCGACATCCCCTTTTT
>CAKZJN010000210.1 GCA_936943465.1 uncultured Rhodoferax sp. | reverse complement strand
AGTTTGCGGTGTTTAGTCAGTTTCGCGTCTGCTTTAAGTCTTCAATGGTTTGTTGATTGCGGTTTTGGACTCCATCGCGTTTTGAGTTATTTTGAGGAGTCCTTACATGGGCAACAAACTTTACGTTGGCAACCTGCCATATTCTTTCCGTGACGAAGACCTGCAGCAAGCATTTGCTCCCCACGGTTCCGTTACAAGCGCCAAAGTCATGATGGAACGTGACACTGGCCGTTCCAAGGGCTTCGGCTTTGTGGAAATGGGCAGCGATGCTGAAGCGCAAGCCGCTATCAGCGCAGTCAACGGCCAGCAATTTGGCGGCCGCGGTCTGGTTGTGAACGAAGCACGTCCCATGGAACCCCGTCCCCCCCGCTCTGGCGGCTTCGGCGGTGGTGCTGGCGGTGGCGGCGGCTACGGCGGCGGCGGCCGTTCCGGTGGCGGCGGCTACGGCGGCGGTGGCCGTTCCGGTGGCGGCGGCGGCGGTGGTTACGGCGGTGGCCGTGGCAGCAGCTACTAAGCAGCGCTCAAGCAATAAAAAAGGACCTTCGGGTCCTTTTTGCATTTTCCAGCACCACAATTTTTCGCTTCAAGCCTCGTCGACCCTGCGTTTGCGCGGTCGACCTGCCAACGCCTTATCGAACAAGGCATTGGGCAAAAGGCGCAGCAACTTGGCGACCCAGCCCATTTGCCAGGGGATGACGCGGTAGCTGTCGCCACGTTCGATGGCGTCAAAGGCTCGCCGCGCAAAGTCGGGCGCCGGCATCAGAAACGGCATGGAATAGCGGTTTTGCCGGGTCAGAGGCGTGTCGATATAGCCCGGACAAATCGTCACCACGCGCACGCCACTGGACCGCAACTCGCCGCGCAGGCTCTCGCAATAAGCAATGACCGCCGCCTTGCTGGCGCAATAGGCGCCGTGGCCAGGCAAACCGCGTATGCCCGCCACACTGCCCATGCCCACCAGCGTACCGGAGCCCCGCGTGCACATCGCCTCGACAAACGGCTGAAAAGTGGCCGCCAGACCAATGTTGTTGGTGGCAAAGGTCTTTGCCATCACGTCGATATCTGTCTGAACGGCCGTATCCATGCCGATGCTGATTCCGGCATTGGCAATCACCACATCGGGCAGGCCTTGCGCCTGCAGACACTGCTGTCCGGCCGCAACGATACTGGCGGTGTCGGCCACATCCGCGCTGTAAATGCGCAACCGGGCAGCATCGATGCCCTGCGTCAGCGCCCACTCCGAAATAGCTTCGGTTCGCCTAGCGACCAGCGCCAGATGAAAGCCGGCCTGGTAATACTGCCATGCGAGTGCCTGGCCGATTCCGCTGGATGCGCCGGTGATGAAAACCAAACGACTCATGGTGAACGTCCCTTTACTTTTGGGGCGCCGGCACCAGTGTGCCCCGCACGCGCCCGGTGAGTTGCAGCACTTGATCCACGTTGTCGAAGTCCATGCGGTCCGCGCTAAACCGATCATTGCCGCGTTGCAGTTCCACCGGCTTATGGGACGTGAGGCGCTCGGCGGTCATAAAGGCATGCAAGAACTCGCCGCGAAACTGCATTTTCGGCGTGGGTTTTTCGTTTTGAACTGCGACCGCCTCGCGGACGACTTGCGCATTGCCCATGAGTTGCACCTCGGAGCCATCCTCGTTGGTCAGGCCCCGGTCGGCCGATGCCACAGACAAGTTGCCCTTCTCATCAAAGGAGCGGATCCGGATGCCGTCGATTTCCAGCCAGCGGGTATCGGGGTAGTGGCGTACGCGGTCGCCCATTACTTCGCTGCGGACGCGTCCCGCCGAATCAAAGGTCTTGATCGAAAAACCCTGCATGAAATAGTCTGGCTCGTGCTGCACCGGGCGCTGCACCGCGGGCTGCGCGGGGGGCGGCGCACTGCGCACCATCCAGTAGCTGCCCAGCGCCAGCAGTCCCATAAACGCCAGCGGCAGGTAAAGAAGAAACCGATCCCAAACCTCGCGGATCAGGGCACCCGGGCTTGTCATCAGCGCAGGTACTCGTCTAGCAGGTTGACGTAGCGGCCGCTGGCCACCATCAACAAATCACAGAACTCGCGCACCGCACCAAAACCACCCGGCACTTGGGTGATGTAGTGCGCTGCCGTGCGGACTTCCACATGGGCATTGACCGGCGCACAGGCGAAGGCGGCGCGGCGCATCATGGGCAAATCGGGCCAGTCGTCGCCCATGGCGGCGGCCTGGCTCCAGTCCAGCCCCAGCGTCTGCAAGGTCTGTTCGGCGGCGGGGCGCTTGTCTTCGGTGCCGAAATGCGCATGCACGATGCCCAACGCCTCCAGCCGCTTGCGAAGCGGCCGCGAATCGCGTCCGGTAATCACCGCCGGGGTAATGCCGGCTTTTTGCAGCAGCTTCAGCCCATGGCCGTCAAGCGTATTGAAGCGCTTGAGCGTTTCGCCGGATTCGGAGAACAGCAAGCCGCCATCGGTGAGCACACCGTCCACGTCAAAAAAAGCAACCCGAATGCCTTGTGCCTTGAGCAGCAGCGCGGGGTCAAAATGAATCGCGGGTTGCATCAGATCACCTTGGCTCGCATCAAGTCGTTACTGGTTACGGCGCCACACAGGCGCTGTTGCGCGTCCACCACCAGCACGCTGGTGATGCGGTGGCTTTCCATCATGTCGGCGGCGTCAACCGCCAACGCATGCTGGCCAATGGTCTTGGGGCCGGAGTGCATGACATCGGACGCCACAAAATTGCGCAGGTCCTGGCCTTTCTCGACCAGGCGGCGCAAATCGCCGTCGGTGAAGATGCCCAGAATGCGGTCTTCGGCATCCACCACGGCCGTCGCACCCAGCCCCTTGGCGCTCATCTCGCGCATCAACTCGCTGAAGCTGGCACTGCCCAGCACGCGCGGCACGGCGTCACCGCTGCGCATGACATCACTCACATGGGTTAGCAGCTTGCGCCCCAGCGCGCCGCCCGGATGCGATCGCGCAAAGTCTTCCGCCCGAAAGCCCCGCGCATCCAGCAGCGCGACCGCGAGAGCATCGCCCAACGCCATTTGCGCCGTGGTGCTGGCGGTCGGGGCCAAGTTGAGCGGACAGGCTTCTTTGTCCACTGCGCTGTCAAGCCACAGGTCGGCATGCTGCGCCATGGACGACTGGGGATTGGCGGTCATGGCGACCAAGGGGGCACCGAGTCGCTTGAGCACGGGCAACAGCACGCCAATTTCCTGGGATTCGCCGCTGTTGGAGATGAGCAGCACCAGGTCATTGGCGGTGACCATGCCGAGGTCACCGTGGCTGGCTTCGCCCGGATGGACAAACATGGCGGGGGTGCCGGTTGAGGCCAGCGTGGCAGCGATCTTGCGCCCCACATGCCCGCTTTTTCCCATGCCCATGACCACGACGCGGCCCGAGATAGACAACACCCGCTCCACCGTAGCGGCAAATGCCGCACCCACGCGGGCCTTGAGCCCGCTTACGGCAGCCGCCTCGATGTCGAGGGTTTCCTGCGCCAAAGCGATGGCACGTTGGGCGGCTGACTCGGTGGTGCGGGGGGCTTGGGCTGTCATACAGGCATTTTATCGGGGGGCACGTGGTTACGGCATGGCGCTAGTATGCAGGCATGACCGGTCTTGAAATTACCCTTCTGTATCTGCTGGCAGCCGTGCTGGGCGTGGTGGTGTGCAAGCTGGTGAAGCTGCCACCCATGCTGGGTTACCTGTGCGTGGGTGTGGTGATTGGCCCCAACGCGCTGGCGCTGTCGCACAACGTCGAATCCGTGCAGCACCTGGGAGAGCTCGGGGTGGTGTTTCTGATGTTTGTCATCGGATTGGAATTCAACCTGTCCAAATTGCGTTCGATGCGCCGGCACGTTTTTGGCTTGGGCCTGTTGCAGGTGACGCTCACCATGCTGGTGGCCACCTTGGCCATGCTGGTGCTGTCATGGCAGTTGCCCGCCCTGTGGAAAATGGACTGGAAAGCAGCGCTTACGCTCTCGGGGGCATTGACCATGAGCAGCACTGCCATGGTCATCAAGTTGCTGGTGGACCGGCTCGAAATGGAGTCCGAACATGGCAAGCGCATTGTCGGTGTGCTGCTGTTTCAGGATTTGGCGGTGGTGCCGCTGCTGGTTCTGGTACCGGCGCTGGGTGCCTCCGAGCAGAATTTGCTCTCCGCACTGGCGCTGGCCGCACTCAAAGCCACGGTACTCATTCTGGTGCTGCTGGTCGGCGGGCAGCACGTGATGCGCCGCTGGCTCACGCTGGTAGCCCGGCGCAAGAGCGACGAGTTGTTTATCCTGAATCTGCTGCTGATTACCCTGGGGCTGGCTTGGCTTACCGATCAGGCCGGCTTGAGCATGGCACTGGGCGCATTCATTGCCGGCATGCTGATTTCGGAAACCGAGTTCAAGCACCAGGTGGAAACCGATATTCGCCCTTTCCATGACGTGTTGCTGGGGCTTTTCTTTATCAGCATCGGCATGCTGCTCGACTGGCGTCTGGTGCTGGAAAACGCAGCACTGGTTTTTGTACTGGTGTTGATACCACCGACGCTTAAGGTGGCCGTCATTACGGGGCTGTCCCGCAGCCTGGGGAGTTCCACCGGCGTTGCCCTGCGCACGGGCCTGTACTTGGGGCAAGCCGGTGAATTCGGTTTTGTGCTGCTGGCACTGGCAGCCGAGAACGCGCTGGTGCCGCCTGACTTGCTCAACCCGATTCTTGCCGCCATGGTGCTGTCCATGCTGGTTTCACCCTTTATCGTCATGTACAGCAACCAGATCGTCATGCGTCTGGTCAGCAACGAATGGATGCAACAGTCGCTGCAAATGACCTCGATCGCGCGCCAGTCCATCAAGGT
>CAKZJN010000209.1 GCA_936943465.1 uncultured Rhodoferax sp. | reverse complement strand
CGCCTGCATGGCGGCGTGCAGCGAGGCGGCGCCATGGGTTTCCACCGCAATGACCGGCACGTCGGCCCAGCCATTGCGTGCCAGCCCTTCCATCACACCGGCCAGCAAACCTCCGCCCCCCACCGACAGCACCACGGCATCGGGCTTGTGGCCGGTGGCGGCTACCTCGTCGATCATGCTGGCGTGGCCGGTCCAAAGCAGCGGGTTGTCAAAGGGGTGAATGAAGGCGTCGGTGCCGGTCAGCATGTCCTGCGCCAGGGTGTTGGCGTCAAACCAACTGGCCCCGTGCACCGTGACTTCCGCGCCTTCCTGGCGCAACAACTCTTTGGCGCGCTCGGACGTGGTGGCCGGCACCACCACTGCGACCGGCAGGCCAAGCTGGCGCCCGGCGTAGGCCACCGCCAGCCCGGCATTGCCGCCGCTGCTGGAGACCAAGCGCTTGGCGCCTAGGCGCGCGTAGTGTTCGCAGGCCAGGCCAACGCCACGCAGCTTGAACGAGCCGCAGGGTTGTAGTGCTTCCAGCTTGAGCAGCACCGAGCGGCCCGCCGCTTGCGACAAGGATGCCGATTCGATCAGCGGCGTGGCGATGTGCAGGGCCATTACAAACGCACCGTTCCGTCGACACAGGTGCTGACGTCGCCACCCACCCAAACCTGTCCGGTGGCGTCTTGCGCGATGTGCACCCGGCCCTCGCGCCCGATGCAGGTGCCTTGCGCGGCCACATAGGTGCTGGGCACATGCCCCTCGGCAATCAGCCATTGCGACAGGCTGGCGTTAAAGCTGCCGGTAATCGGGTCTTCGCCTATGCCATCGCCCCGGTCAAAGAAAAAGCGCACCTCCAGATCGGGTTCAGCTTCAGCGGGTGCTGCGTCAGCGCGCGCGCCAAAGGCCCTTGCCTCGCGGTTGGAGCGGGCAATAAGCGGCGCTGACGTGGCGGTGTCGTAGCGTGCCGCCACACCCAATCCGCTAAAGCCATGCTGCGCCATCAGGGCTTGCAGGTGGGCCAAGTCGGGTTGCACCGCCAGCACGGCGTCCACGCTGTCGAGCAGCACGCCGAAATGCTGGGGGCCGTTGTTCAGATGCTGCGCGGCAAGCAGTTGCTGAGGTGTCAGGCCCAGCGCACCGGGCAGCGCCTGCCACAGCGCTTCGGACGGCTCCTTGCGCTGCAGCGCCGGTGCCGCAAAGGCCAGTCGCCCGCCTTCGTGTTGTGCACGTTGTATGGCGACCAAGCCCACCTTGCATTGCTGCACGATGCGCGCCTGGTCTTTCGGCACACCGCCGTTCTCCAGCCAGGCGTGGCAGGTGCCCAACGTGGGGTGGCCGGCAAACGGCATTTCATAGGCGGTGGTGAAGATGCGCACCTGGTAGTCGGCACCAGCGGCGGCCGCCTCGGGCGTAGGCGGCAACACAAAGGTGGTTTCGCTCAGGTTGGTCCACGCGGCAAAACGCTGCATCTCGGCATCCGACAGGCCGGTACCGTCCAGCACCACGGCCAACGGGTTACCGAAGTAGGGCTTGCTGGTAAACACGTCAACTTGTTTGAAGGGGCGGGTGATCATGGGCGACGAGGTGTTCAAAAAGTAACAAGTTATGCGGGGAAACCAGCCGCCAGTGACTGCGTAATTTCTGCTGCAGATGCCACGCGGCAACCGCGCACGTTTTGGCCAGCCCACAGCGGTGTGAAGTCGGCGCGACCTTGCGCTTCGGCCTGCGCCCGCAACGGTGCCAATGCGTTGGCGGCCAGTGGAAACGCCGGTGCCACGGGACTCAGCGGGCCCAACTCGCGCATCAGGCGGTTCAGCATGCTGCGTGCTGGACGCCCGGTGAAGACTCGGGTCAAGGCGGTATGAATAGCTTCGGGCGATTGCAGTGCCGCACGGTGTAGCGCCGAGGTGCTGGCCTCGTGGCTCAGCAAGTAGGCCGTACCCACTTGCACCCCCGCAGCCCCCATCGCTATGGCGGCTGCCACGCCGCGTGCGTCGGCAATGCCGCCCGCAGCAATCACCGGCACCCGTACCGCATCCACGATCTGCGGCAGCAAGGCCCAGGTGCCGAGTTGGCGAGTCAGTTCATCGCTCAAAAACATGCCCCGATGCCCACCGGCCTCCAGGCCCTGCGCAATGATGGCGTCCGCGCCATGCTCTTGCAGCCAGAGCGCTTCTTCCACGGTGGTGGCTGACGACAACACGACCGCGCCCCAGGATTTCACTTGCGCCAGCAACTCGGCGGCTGGCAGGCCGAAATGAAAGCTCACCACCGCCGGGCGAAAGGGTGCCAGCGCCTGCGCCACCTCGGCGCTGAACGGCAGGCGGCCCGGGCCATAGGACACCGCCGATGGGTCAAGCCCCAGTTCGGCAAAATACGGTTGCAGCGCAGCGCGCCAAGCTTGCTCGCGCGCAAGGTCTGGCGCAGGTTGCTGGTGGCAGAAAAAGTTGACGTTGAACGGGCCGTTGGTCTGCGCCCGCAGGGCGGTGAGTTCCTGCACCATGGCGTCCACCGACAAGGTGGCGCAGGGCAGAGAACCGAGGCCACCCGCCTGGCAGACCGCTGCCGCCAGGGCATGGCCTTGCACCCCGGCCATGGGCGCCTGGATCAGGGGCCACTGCGTGCCCAACAAGGCGTTGCTCAGGGCCATGCCGCAGGGCCTTAAGCCGCCTGCTGTTCCTTGATGGCAGCGGCCAGTGCGGCCACGCCGCGGTGGATCTCGGCCACGCTGGGCGTCACAAACGACAGGCGCATGCTGCGCTCGTCGGGGTGTCCGGCATAGAAGGGCGCGCCGGGCACAAAGGCCACGCCCTTGTCCACCGCATGGGGCAGCAGGTTGACCGCATTCATGCCGGCGGGCAGGCGTGCCCACAGGAACATGCCACCGGCCGGTGTGTTCCAGGTGAGCGATTGCTCCGGGTTGGTTTTCGCGTCGGGAAAGTGTTGCGCCAGCGCTTCGAGCATGGCGTCGCGCTGGGCCTTGTAGAGCGCGCGGATGGTGGGCACATGGCGGTCCAGAAAACCGTCTTTCATCACCTCGGCAATCATGCGCTGGTTGAAGCTGGGGCTGTGCAAATCGGCCGCCTGCTTGGCTTGCAGCAGCTTGGGGTACACCGCAGCGGGTGCCACGATAAAGCCCATGCGCAGGCCAGGTGCCAGCACCTTGGAGAAAGAGCCCAGATAAATGCCGCCGTCGGGGTTGCGGGCGGTCAGCGGGGCTGGCGGCGGTGTGTCAAACCACAGGTCGCCGTAGGGGTTGTCTTCCATGATGGGCAGGCCCAACTCGGCGGCGGTGGCGCTCAAGGCGGCACGGCGCGCCTCGCTCATGGTGCGGCCGGTGGGGTTCTGGAAATTGGGCAGCACATACAAGAAGCGCGCGTCCTTCGCCTTGGCACGCAGGTCGGCCAGATCGAGGCCTTCGTCATCGCTTTCCACGCTCACCACTTCGGGCTCCATGGGCGTAAAGGCCATCACTGCGCCCAGGTAGGTGGGCGACTCCACCAGCACGCGGCTGCCTTCATCGAGCAGAATTTTGGCCACCAGATCCAGACCTTGCTGCGAGCCGGTAGTGATCATGACTTGGTTGGGGTTGATGTCCCAACGCTGACCCTGCGCGCGGGCCTGTGCACCCAGCGAGGCCGCCACCATTTCACGCAGCGGGCCGTAGCCCTCGCTGGCGGCGTATTGCAGGGCGCCCTGCGGGTCGTCGCGCAGCACCTTGGCACAGGCCTCCTCAAAGTCGGCCACCGGAAAGGTCTGGGGCGAGGGCAGTCCGCCCGCAAAACTGATGATGCCGGGGCGCTCGGTGACCTTGAGAATTTCGCGGATGACCGAGGGATTCATCTTGGCTGCGCGGTGCGCAAGGGTCCATTGGGTGGCGGTGGGGGTGGGGCTCATGGTGGGTCTTTCTGTTGTTGTAGTGGGGGCGGAAGGATTGAGAAGCTAGGCAATCAAGCCCGGCTATTGGGGGTAATGTGGTCCAGTGCGCCGTCGCCATAGGAGCGGATCACTTCGGAAATAACGATGTGAAAGCCCCGGTACCAGCGCTGGTAGTCGCGCTTGGCCTCCAGGTGCTGCGGGTTTTGCGAGAAGGTTTTGAGCGAATCCAGATCGGCCCAGTAGTAGGTGGCGTTAAAGCGCTTGCCGTCTTCCGACTGCCAGGTCTCGCGGCCCAGAAAACCGGGGTTGCTTTGGGCGGCGGCCTCGATCTGCGCGTCCAGCGTGTGGAAGCGCTCGTCGTAGGTTCCGGGCTCAAAAATAAAGGCGGCTGCGTACATGGCTATTTAGGGTTGCGGTCCGGTATTTTCGCGGGTGCCGGCGCGGCTGCAAAACGCCGGCCCACAAACACGATGGTGACCACCCCCAGCGCAAAGCCCAGCGTGACCGGGTCGAGCGCTTCGCCCAGCAGCGGCACAGCGGCCAGGATGCTGAAAAATGGTTGCAGCAATTGCGTCTGGCTCACCCGCAGCGCGCCGCCAATCGCCAGCCCCCGGTACCAGGCGAAAAAGCCAGCCCACATGGAGAACACGCCCACGTAGGCCAGGCCCATCCAGGCCGTGCCACGGATTTCACCCGTCGGCCAATTCAGCAGGGCACCGGGCACGCTAATCGGCAGCATCATCACGCAGACCCAGCAGATCACCCGCTCGGCACCCAGCGTGGGCGTGACCTGCGCGCCATACACATAGCCCACCGCCGCCGACACAATCGCGCCCAGCAACAGCAGATCGGCCCATTCCAGCGCAAAGCCACCGGCGTGCTGCGACGCGCGCATCAGCGAAAACGCCATCACCAGCAGCCCACCCAGCGCCGCGCATAACCAAAAGCCCAACCGCGCCCGCTGGTGCAG
>CAKZJN010000208.1 GCA_936943465.1 uncultured Rhodoferax sp. | reverse complement strand
TCAGCCCCAGCGGGTCCTGTGCCAGTGGCATGTCGAACTGGTTGAACACCAGGTTGACCTTGAGGTCGTCGTTCACGTCAATGTTCAGTTTGCCGTTGAACTGCTTGCGCTCGGTGGCGCTGTTGGCGCGGTAGCCGTCGATGCTCATGGTGCTGTAGTCGGCCACGATGCCCACCTTGCCGACCGTGTCGCCAAACTGGTAATCGGCCCGGTGCAGGCCATACGAGCCCACGTAGTACTGGTAGCCAACTTCGGCCTCTTTGGGCGCCGGCTTGGTAAAGGCCTGGATGACGCCGCCCGACGAGTTGCCGTAGAGCAGGGCCATCGGGCCGCGCAGGACTTCGATGTGATCGGTTGAGGGCAGGCTCACACTGGAACCCTGGCCCTGGCCATCGGGCGTAGTGGCCGGAATGCCGTCAATCAGCAGGCGGATACCGCGGATGCCGAAGGCCGAGCGCGCGCCAAAACCCCGGATGGAAACCTGCAGGTCTTGCGCGTAGTTCTGGCGGTCCAGAATGGTCAGGCCCGGAACCCGGTTCAGCGATTCCGACAGGTTGACCTGGGGGCCGGCGCTTTGAATGGTGTCGCGGGCCACGCTTTGCACGGCAGCCGGCGCATCGAAACTGCGTTGCTCGCTGCGGGTGGCTGAAACCACGACTTCTTGCAGGGTTTGCGCCATCAGGCAGGTGGCGCCGGTCGCAGCCAGGGCGGCAACCAGCAGGCGGTTCAATTTAGGCGCTTTTTGCATACGGAGTTGTCTCATTTTTGTGGTGTCAGGTAGTCTGCCTCGACGGAAAGATAGCAACATTCGGGCCCACCAAGTTCGAAGCCCAGTCCGGACGGCGACAGGGGTTGGCGATTGCCCTTTTTTGCAGTGGGCCAGGGTACATTTTGGAGCAGCCTGAACACCCCAAGCCCGGTGCATTAATTGCTTGATTGCCAGGAGGAGCGGCAAGGTGTGACAACCGGTGTTCCAAAATGGAAATCCCCTTTGCGTGTAACACTTGCGTCTTCTGAATTTACGCCCGTCAACCTGTTGTGTCGCGTTTCCGTATCCTGATCGTGTGTGCTGTGCTGCTCCTGCACGCCCTAATGCTTTGGGCCCTACAAGTGGGGCTGTTGCAGCGCGTTTTGCAGGACGCGGAGATGGTGGTGCCGGTCGCCCAACTCGCGGAGTTGCCGCCGCCACCCAAGCCACCGGTGGCTGAACCACCCAAGCCGGCCAGGCAGCCGCCCCAAGCCGCCCCGCAACAATCTCCGCCGCCCGTTCCTGTGCCCACTCCTGCAGCACCCGTAGCAGCGCCAGCCCCCGCACCGGTCGCCGTTGCCGACGCGCCGCCTGCACCCAATGCCCCGACCGGAACCGTCACACCACGCGCCGCACCGGCTGCAGCACCGGTGGTGGCGCCTGCACCGGTCAAGTTGGAGTTGCCAACCACCGATGCCAACTACCTGCACAACCCCACGCCGGTCTACCCGCCTGCCAGCGAACGTCGTCGAGAATCCGGCCTTGTGCTGTTGTCGGTGCTGGTGGATGCCGAGGGGCGGGCCAAGGCGGTCAGCATCAAGACATCCAGTGGCTTTGAGCGGCTGGATCAGTCGGCCCTGCAGGCGCTAACCGGTTGGACTTTCGTGCCCGGCAAACGCAATGGCGTGCCGGTTGAAATGACAGTGGACGTTCCGATTCGATTTAAACCCCGGGAGTAATGTGCGATGAACCCCCAGTTCGGTCTGGTTAATGTGTGGGTGCAGGGTGACGCGGTCAGCCGCGTCGTCTTGCTGATTTTGCTGGCCATGTCGCTGGCTTCGTGGCTGGTGATTTTGTTCAGAATTTTGGACCTGCGCCAACTCACTGCGCAGGCCCGCGCGGTCGAAGCCTTTTGGCACGCGCGTGATTTCGAGCAAGGCTTGGCAGCGCTTGGTGCCGTCGATAGCCCGTTTGTGGCGTTGGCCCGGGAGGGCCAGAAGGCTTCCGCCCACTTGCAGGGCAAGGCCGGTGCCTCGCCCGAACTGCACGAAAGCTTTGACTTCAGCGACTGGGTTACGCGCAGCCTGCGCAACAGCGTGGACGACAGCACCGCGCGCATGCAGTCGGGGCTGGCGATTTTGGCCTCGGCGGGTTCTACAGCCCCATTCGTTGGACTGTTTGGAACGGTCTGGGGGATTTACCACGCGCTGATGTCAATTGGTGTGGCCGGGCAGGCCACCATCGACAAGGTGGCCGGCCCGATTGGCGAGGCGCTGATCATGACCGCGCTGGGACTGGCGGTGGCGATTCCAGCGGTGCTGGGCTACAACGCGCTGGTGCGGGCCAACAAGAAGGTGATCTCCCAGCTCAACCGCTTTGCCCACGATCTACACGCCTACTTTGTGACCGGCTCGCGCGTCGGGCAGAGCAAGCAGGGCTAAAGGACCCGCCATGGCCTTCGGAACCCAGGACGACACCGACGAGGTGATGAACGAGATCAACATGACGCCGCTGGTGGACGTGATGTTGGTGCTGCTGATCATCTTCATCATTACCGTGCCGGTGATGCAGCACGCGGTCAACATCGACCTGCCGCGCGCCACCAACCAGCCCGAGAACATCAAGCCAGAAACCATCCGTTTTGGCGTGGATGCGGCAGGGGCCTATTACTGGAACGACACCCCGCTGGCCGATGCCGATGTGGCCGACCGCCTGGCGGCGGCTGCCGCGCAAACGCCGCAACCAGAGTTGCATATCCGGGGGGACAAGGCGGTGCGCTACGAGCGGGTGGCCCGCGCCATGGCGGCGGCCCAGCGCGCAGGCTTAAAGAAGATCGGGTTTGTTACCGATCCGGGTTGATCAAGGTCAGCAAATAGGCGGTGTTTGGGTGCGTTCGCGCGGGTGCAATGGAGTACAGTGAGACAGAGGTTTCACGCGAATATCCAACAGCCCCAAAGGAGACACCATGAGCGACTCAGACAGCGCAGGTTTCAGCAAATTCGTACCTGGATTTGACTTTTTGCAGAGCCTGGCCAAAGGGGCGAGTGCCAGCATCCCGCAAATGCCCAATATGGGCAATTGGGTTGCGCCCACGCTCAATGTGGAAGAACTCGACAAGCGTATTCAGGAACTCAAGAACGTGCAGTTCTGGCTGGAGCAAAACTCGCGCGCCCTGGCCGCCACCATTCAGGCGCTGGAAGTGCAGCGCATGACGCTGGCAACCCTCAAGGGCATGAATTTCAATCTGGCCGATGTGGCCAATGCGTTCAAACTCAAGGCGGCGGACTCGGTTGCGTCGACCGTGGAAAAAGCTTCGGCCAAGGCGGAATCGGCAAGTCGGGCTGCGGCCGATGTGGCCAGCGGTGTCAGCCGCACGGCCGAGAAACCCGCAGACAAGCCCGCCGAAAAACCGGCGTCCAAAGCGAAGACCAAGGCACCCGCCCCCGGCGGTATGGTCGATCCCTTGCAGCTCTGGGGCTCGCTGACCCAGCAGTTTCAGCACATTGCTGCCAACGCCATGAAAGAAGTGGCCGGTAAGACCGCCGTGGACCTGACCAAAAATATGGCCAGCGGCCTGGCCAAAGAAGCCCTTAAGTCGGCGACTTCTGCCGGCAAGAAGACCGCTGCCTCCAAAACAGCCAGTCGCAAGACGCCGGCCAAGAAAGCGCCCGGGCGCTAGGCCCGGGGCATTTGAATCGGGCGGATATGAAGCTGTTTCCCTACGGTCATGCCACCCATCCGCAGTGGCAAATGGCCGCCGCGCTGGTGCTGGCGCAGTTGCGTGCGCAAATGGCCCGTCCCGAATACGCCAGCAGCCCCACCCTGGCGCTGCTCTACATCACCGACCACTATGCTGGCCAAGCACAGGAGATTCTGGAGTTCCTGAGTGGCGAGCTGGAGCTCGTCACCGATTGGTCCGGCACCGTGGGGGTGGGCATTGCCTCCAACAACGTGGAGTACTTTGACGAACCCGCGCTGGCCGTCATGCTGCTCGAATTGCCATCGGACCAGTACCGCATTTTTTCTGGCGTGGCGCCGTTGGGTCTGGGCTTTGAAGTCAATACCGCCCTGGTCCATGCCGATGGCAGCACGCCCGACGTGAGCGAACTGATTGCCGAGCTGGCTGGCCGCACCGATGCGGGCTTTTTATTTGGTGGGCTGTCATCCAGCCGCAGCGCGAGCGTGCAGTTCGCCGTAGCGGCGGACGGCAATATTCGCGGGCAGGGGGCTGCCAGTGGCGTATTCAGTGGTGGTTTGAGTGGGGTGGCCTTTGGCCCGCAGGTGGGCCTCGTGTCCCGGGTGACGCAGGGTTGCAAGCCGGTATCACGCACCCGCACCGTCACGGCGGCCGAGCACAACCTGATTTTGGAGCTCGATGGCGAGCCGGCTCTGGACGTTTTACTGGCTGAGCTACAGGTCAGCCTGGAGAGGCCGCAAGAAGCGATTGAGGCGGTGCGCTCCACGCTGGTGGGCCTGGCGGCGGCCGACGGCGAACTGGTGCGCCAGACCGGCAATTTTGGCAACGACGTGACGGTGCGTCCCATCGTCGGGCTCGACCCGACACGCCGAGGTGTGGCCATTGGCGACTATGCCCAGCAAGGTGCACGCATGGCCTTTTGCCAGCGCAACGCGCAGGCGGCACGGGCTGATCTGATGCGCATCTGCGCTGAAATTCGCGAAGAGCTGGAGCCCGCTGACATGCCGCTCCAAACCGCCCATGCACTGACCGCTTCGGAAGCCGAAGCGGCACCGCATCCGGCCCGGCGCATCGCTGGCGCCGTGTATGTGAGTTGCACCGGGCGCGGCGGCCCGCACTTTGGCGCCCCCAGTGCCGAGTTGCAATTGGTGCGCAAGGCCCTAGGCGATGTGCCGCTGGTGGGATTTTTTGCCGGGGGCGAAATCGCCTACGACCATTTGTATGGCTTCACCGGCGTATTGACGGTTTTTACGACTTAACAAAATAAAGGGAGGGCCAGACCATGAATGCCAGCAACCTCAAAATTTCTACGCTACTGCGCCTGGGCTTCGGCTTGTTGGCTCTGTTGATATTGCTCATGTCCGTCCTGAGCTACGTGCGTGCCAGCGGGGCAGAAAAAGCCTTCGACACGGTGGTGGACAACCGCTACCCAAAGATCAGTGCCCTGCACCTGTTCAATGACCGGGTCAAAGAGTCGGCGCGGCTGCAGCGCGACCTGATTCTGGTGTCCGACTCGGATGACATCAAGAAGGCGGTGGACACCATCGGCAAGCTGCAAAAAGACAACTCGGAACTGCTTGCCAAACTCGACCCCACCTTCAAGTCGGAAAAAGGCCGCGCCCTGCTGAAGGCGCTCAACGACGTGCGCGCGCAATACATTCCCGTGAGCCAGAAGTTCCTGGCCCAAGCGACCCAATCGCAGGAGCTTGCCAAGACCATCCTGATGGCCGAAATTGAGCCGATGGAGGCGCGCTATTTCGGCGCAGTGGATGCCATGGTGAAGTTCCAGGAGGATCAGATGCAGGTCGCCAAAGTGGATGCGGCGACCGCCATCGACCAGATTCAAACCACGTTGACGTTGACATCCGCCGTTGCCCTGGCCATTGCGGGCTTTGCAGCGTTCTGGATTACCCGGGCCGTGACCCAGCCGATTAACCAGGCGGTGGATGTGGCGCGCGCGGTGGCCAATGGCGACCTCAGCTACGCGTTTGAAGCCTCCGGCAACAGCGAAACCGGCATGCTGCTACGGGCTCTCAAGGAAATGCAGGGCGGCTTGGTGCGGGTGGTTTCCAACGTACGCCATGGCTCCGAGAGTGTGGCCACCGCATCGGTTGAAATTGCCCAGGGCAACCAGGACCTGTCGGCCCGCACCGAGAGCCAGGCAAGTTCGCTGGAGCAAACCGCAGCCAGCATGGAGCAACTGGGCTCCCAGGTAAAGCAAAACGCCGACAACGCCCGCCAGGCCAACCAGTTGGCCATGAATGCTTCGACCGTGGCGGCGCAGGGCGGCGAAGTGGTGGGCCAGGTGGTGCAAACCATGCAGGGCATCAACGAGAGCTCGCGCAAGATTGCGGACATCATCAGCGTCATTGATGGCATTGCTTTTCAAACGAATATTCTGGCGCTCAACGCGGCCGTGGAAGCGGCACGCGCCGGCGAACAAGGCCGCGGCTTTGCGGTGGTGGCATCCGAAGTGCGCAGCCTGGCTGGGCGCAGCGCCGAGGCCGCCAAGGAAATCAAGGCACTGATCGGTGCCAGCGTGGAGCGGGTCGAGCATGGTGCTGCGCTGGTGGACAAGGCCGGTGCCACCATGACTGAGGTGGTGACCTCGATTCGTCGGGTGACCGACATCATGGGCGAAATCAGCTCGGCCAGTTCCGAGCAGTCGGCCGGTGTCGCTCAGGTAGGCGAGGCGGTGACCCAGATGGACCAGGTCACGCAACAAAACGCCGCGCTGGTCGAAGAAATGGCGGCGGCTGCCACCAGCCTCAAAACCCAGGCGCAAGAGTTGGTCGAAGCCGTGGCGGTCTTCAAACTTTCAGATCACCAATCGAGCCCCAGCAAAGTCGCTGTGCGCGCGCCCTCGTCGCAAGGCAAACCCTTCAAGGGTCCGGAACGCCGTGGTGATGCCGCTGCCCGGCCCAAGCCCGCAACCCCCCGCCCCGCACCCAAAGCGCCCCCCGCGGTCGGACCGGCTGCGCCGCCGAAGCTGACCGCCAAGGTCACCCCCGCGGGTGGTGACGACGACTGGGAAACCTTTTAAACGCCTCTTGCGCGGTCGGCGTGGAACTGCGCCACGTATGCGCCAAAGCGCCCCGCGTCCAGCGCGTCGCGCACTTCCTGCATGAGGTTCAGGTAGTAATGCAGGTTGTGCACGCTAGCCAGCATCGGGCCGAGCATTTCGCCGCAGCGGTCCAAGTGGTGCAGGTAGGCACGGCTAAAGCCCTCGCGTCCGCCGTTGTCCCATGACACGCCACTGCTGCCCGCGCAGGCGTAGCAGGTGCAGGTGGTATCCAGCGGTTGCGGGTCGGCCTTGTGGCGGGCATTGCGGATTTTTAGATCGCCAAAACGGCTGAACAGCGTGCCATTGCGCGCATTGCGGGTCGGCATCACGCAGTCAAACATGTCGATACCGTTTTGCACGCCGGCAATCAGGTCTTCGGGTGTGCCAACGCCCATCAGGTAATGCGGCTTGTGCTGCGGCAGTTTCGGGCCGATGTGCTTCAAGACCCGCATCATGTCTTCCTTGGGTTCGCCCACCGAGAGGCCGCCCACGGCAATGCCGGGGAAGTCGAGCTTCTCCAGCCCAGCCAAAGATTCGTCGCGCAAGTGCGTGTGCATGCCGCCTTGCACGATGCCAAACAGCGCGTTGGGGTTTTGCAGGCGGGCAAATTCGTCCTTGCAACGCGCCGCCCAGCGCAGGCTGAGCTCCATGGAACTGCGCGCTTCGCGCTCGGTGGTGACCTGCCCCTTGGTCTTGGGTTCGACCGACAGATAGGGCGTGCATTCGTCAAACTGCATGACGATGTCGCTGTTCAGAATGGTCTGAATCTGCATGCTGAT
>CAKZJN010000207.1 GCA_936943465.1 uncultured Rhodoferax sp. | reverse complement strand
CGACTCGGGACATGTCGCCTAGAAAACTGCGCCTTAGGAGGGTCAGGTTTTCGTGGGTTTGTGTTTCGAGTTTTCTGATTTTTGCGGTAGATGCATCCCAATCGTCAGGGCGCATGCGCAAGACAACCATCAAGAGCGTTTCACCTCGGATCTGATGGAGCGAGGCCTTGATGTCCGCCGCAGCGCTGTGCACCGTGAATGGGTGGTGGAAGAGGTTTTCACTGACTTGCCTCAGCTCCTTGGTGCTGCTGGCAAAGGTGAAGTAGAACAAGGCGATCGCCACAACCGCGACCGAATATCCCAGAAGAATGAGTTCTCGGGCCGTGATGGCGCGGTGCTGTGGCATGGCTGTTCGATTGTCTTGGTAGGTCGCGATTCACCGCAAAAGCGGGATTCTTAAGCCACTTTAACAAATAGTGCGCGTGCCAACACAGAGTTAAAGTGTCTGAATCCGCCAACGGTCGTGGCCGGGTGGCGGGTGGTAGGCATGCTTGTTGTTGACCGTCCTAGCTTTGCTGAAGATACTCCGACCCAAATAACTCTTGATTCATATGACTGAAACAACCGGTCCGGAACCTGGCCGCCAAGTGTCCTATCTCGAAGAGCCACTGAAGGACTTGGCGCAATGGACCCGTTATTTTCTGGAAGCCGAAATTCCAGTGCTGGCGGAGACTGCCGCAGTCTTGGAAGAGTACCGCGAGAAAGAGGACGAGGTGGACGCCGGCATGCTGGCCGACCTGATCGATACCGACCCCTTTTTCACCATGAAGGTGCTGGCCTATGTGTCAGCCCGGCGCCGCAATCAGGAAGTCACCCAGACCGAAACCGTGATCAGTTCATTGGTCATGATGGGCGTGGCGCCTTTCTTCCGGAATTTCGGGCCGCAGCACACCGTGCAGGACCAGTTGGCGAGCCAGCCTGCTGCTTTGGAACTGGTGCTGGCGCTGATCAAGCGGGCACGCCGTGCGGCCCATTTCGCCACCGGTTTCGCCGTACACCGGGGTGACACCGATGTGGCAGTGATCCGGCAGGCCGCTTTCTTGCACGATTTTGCCGAGATGCTGATGTGCTGCTATGCACCTGCCATGGAGGTTGAGATTCGTGCCATGCAGCATGCCAATCCCACTTTGCGCACAGCCAGTCTGCAACGCTTCGTGTTCAACATTGACCTCAATGACCTGCGCCAGGCGCTCATGCTGCGTTGGGGGTTTTCAGAACTGCTGGTGCGTATCAGTGACGGCAAGCACCCGGAGCACCCGATGGTGCGCAATGTGCTGCTGGCCGTTCGCCTGGCGCGCCACACAGAAAAAGGCTGGGACAACCCGGCGCTGCCCGACGATTTTGAGGACATCGCCAAACTGCTGAATGCGTCCACGCGGGTCACGCGTGGCTTCGTTTACAAAATCGACCAGACTTCCTAGACCAATTGCCGCTTGCTTGGCGGCGGCGTTAGCCGAGGGCTCGTAGCCAACGTAAACTCGTGGGCTGTCTTTGTCAGAGCTCACCATGGTTTTCCGGCGCTTCAATAATTTGCATTCGTGGGCCTTCCTCCTTATTTGGGTTACCTTGGGATTTGGCAGGCCGGCGCTGGCGACAAGCTCGGTCTTTGTCGAAGACTTGACCTCGTATGAATTGCGCGCAGCAGTGCGTGCAGGCACCACCACGGTTCTGGTCCCCATTGGCGGAACCGAGCAAAACGGGCCGCACATGACGCTGGGCAAGCACAACGTGCGGGTCAAGGCGTTGGCGGGGCAGATTGCGCAGAAGTTGGGCAACGCCGTGGTGGCCCCCGTCTTGGCCTATGTGCCCGAAGGTGCCATCTTTCCGCCAGTGGCCCATATGCGCTTTAGTGGAACTATTTCGATCCCTGAGGCCACGTTTGAAACCATCCTCGAATCCACCGCGCGCAGCTTCAAGCAGCATGGTTTTCGGCACATCGTCTTCTTGGGCGACCACGGGGGTTACCAAAAAAGTGAAGTGCGCGCAGCCGACAAAATAAACAAGGAATTTGCCCGTGATGGAGGCGCGCGTGCCGTGGCTTTGACGGCCTTTTACGAGGCTGCTCAGGCTCCCTACATTCAGGCATTGCGGGCCAAGGGCTATTCAGATGCCGAGATTGGAACCCATGCCGGATTGGCAGACACCTCCCTGATGTTGGCCATCGACCCGTCGCAGGTACGCATGGACTTGCTGTCGGAAGGGGCCAAAACCGGCCCGGCCGATGGCGTGTATGGCGACCCGCGCAAATCGAACGCTGCGTTGGGCGCTTTGGCGGTGCGCGGCATTGTGGAGCGATCGGTGTTGGCGATCCAGGAATCCGCAAAACAACTCAATAGCAAGTGAAACGTGAAATCAAAACGACTTATGAACTTCAAGAACACAGCCGTAACCGTGCTGTTTGTATCGGCCGTCGCCACTTTGGCGGGCTTGAGCCATGCTGTGGGCAATGCGCCTGCTGCGTCAAAGGCAGTCGTGACGACCGTGGCAGGGATGCCCCCGGTGCTCGATGCGGAGAATCTTTATAGCGAGACCCGCACCGACCAGATCCTGCCCGAGGTGAAAAAAGACCTGGAGCGCGTGTATGTGCCCAACCTGCGCGGCAACAGCGTGTGGGTGATTGACCCGGCGACTTTGAAAGTGGTGGACCGGTTCAAGGTGGGAAGCGCACCGCAGCACATTGTTCCTTCGTGGGATATGCGCACGCTGTGGGTGGCCAACAATGCAGAACGTCGCAACAACGGCAGTTTGACCCCGGTGGACCCGCGCACGGGCAAGCCCGGAACTGCGATCCCGGTAGATGACCCCTACAACGTGTATTTCACGCCCGACGGTCGTTCCATCATCATCGTGGCCGAAGCCAAGCACCGGCTAGATTTCCGTGACCCCAAGACCATGCAGCTTCAATATGCGATTGAAGTGCCCAAGTGTGGCGGCATCAACCACGGGGACTTTTCCATCGATGGGCGCTACGCCATCTTTACCTGCGAATTTCAAGGCAGCGTGGCCAAGATTGACCTGGTGAACAAATCGGTGCTGGGTTACTTGAAACTGGAGTTGCCCAAGACCCGCTTCAAAGACAATGCCAAGCCGCTGAACCCACTGGAAACGGAAATTTGCACCGCCAAGAAGGGCATGCCGCAAGACATCCGGATTGCCCCCAATGGCAAGACTTTTTATGTGGCCGACATGGAAGCGGATGGCGTGCATGTGCTGGACGGCGAGAGCTTCAAAGAGATCGGTTTCATTACCACCGGTGTGGCGGCCCATGGCTTGTACCCCAGTCGCGATGCCAAGCAGATGTACGTCGCTAACCGCGGTTCGCATTCGGTGCATGGCAAGCGCAACGGGCCGGGCAGTGTGTCTGTCATCGACATAGCCACCAACAAAATGGTGAAAAACTGGCCTGTCCCCGGCGGTGGCAGTCCCGACATGGGCAACGTTACCAACGATGGCAAATGGCTTTGGCTATCGGGACGCTTTGACGATGTGGTCTATCGCTTTGACACGTCCACCGGGGCCGTGAACAAGATCAAGGTGGGTGCGGAGCCCCATGGTCTGGCGGTATGGCCCCAGCCCGGCCGCTACTCGCTGGGGCACACCGGCAACTTCCGCTGATTGGCTTAGGGTTCGAGCGATTCCGCCAACTGGACGGCCCGCTCGACCTGCAGCGCTATCGGCTCCGGCACGGGCAAGATGCCTTGAAGCACTTGCTTGATGTAATGCGCTGTGGTGCTAGCGTCACATTGGTTAGGCAGTTCGGGCAGTGCCTGTAGAGGGCCACTTTGGTGCTCGTTGGCCGTGGCAATCTGACCTTTGCTGATGCAACGCATGGCGGGCGTTCTGCGCGCATCGGCCACCGGCTCTCCTTCGGTGCCCCGCAGCAACATTGCCGTGCATTGGCGGGCAACGAGCACCGATTCCATGGACAACGCGTATTCCGGGTGCGTATAGCTGGTGATCAAGACCTGCGGCCCCTCGCACGGCAGTAGCAACTTGACCAGGCTGTGTGCCGGGTTACGCAGTTTCACGATCCGCCGAACATCCAGCAACTGTTTCAGCCCTTGATGTAAATGTTCGGTAGAAACGAAAGCCACTTCACCGGGCGCGACCGGCGCATTGGCTTCTCGGGGGTGAATGCCCAGCGCCCCTAACACGTCGGCGGTAAAGACGCGCTGGTCTTCGGTCGGCGTTCCATGCATGAGCACCGGAAATCCCTTGCCTGCCAGCAACAAGGCCAGCAACGGCGTCAGAACGGGCAGCTTGCGTGCGCCGTTGTAGGTCGGGATGACGATGGCCGGGCAAGTGGCGCTTGTAGGGGAAATCCGAATTTTGTTCAGCCTGTGCTGAGTTGCATCCAGAAACCCGCACATTTCATCCGTAGTCTCCCCTTTGATGCGCATCGCCAGACAGAACGCGCCAATCTCTAGGTCGCTCACCTTGCCATCCAAAATCTGACCGAACAAATCGGCCGCCTGGTCTCGGGTGAGCGGACGCGCACCGTCTTTTCCACGACCAATTTCCTTGATGTAGTGTCCTATTGCCATGGTGCGATTGTCGGCGAATGTCACATCGTTGCGGGTTGGCTCCGTGGTCACCAATTGAACCTACAGCATCAATTTTTGATCAAGTAGTTTTTTGGTTGGGTGGGCAACATAAGTTCATGTTTAACCCGGAGGCGGTGCCGCCAGTCTGTGCCGTAAAGAGGACCATGAACACCAAGAAGAAAAATCACCAGGCACTCCAAGTGGTGCTTGGGAGCCAGACCATTAAGGCCTTTGTCGCCGCACCAAAAGAGTTCAAGGTCTTGGGCATTGTGCGCATGGGAATGGAGTTTGGCCTGCTGGCAACAACCGCTGCCGGCCACTACGTGCGGGTCAACGGGTCGACCGTCAAGGCACTTAGCACCGAGGCGGTAGAAGAAGCCATCAAGGTAGCCCGGGCCAGCGGAAGAGGGGAGTCCTATGCCGCAAGCCGCTTGCATAGCGCCAACGGCGCTGCGCATGCTACCGGGCCAGCGCCGCCGCCAGCGGTGATTGTGCGAAAACGCCGGCGTTATATCGAAACACCCGAAGTTCAGGTGGCTCCGGCTGTCAATTCACCTTCGCGGGTGGCTGCCGCCTGACACTTTTCAGGCTTGCCGCCAATAGTGGTAGCGCCAGGCGGTCTGAAATCCCAGGCGCTCATACAAGGCCACAGCACCGCGGTTGGCCTCTTCCACCTGCAAAAAACAGTTTTCCAGGCCTCTATCCATGGCCTGCGTCACAAAAATCTGTATCAATGCCTGTGCCAGCCCTTTGCGCCTTGCGCGCTCAAGCGTTCTCAGGCCATGAAAGCTTGCCCAACCGTGGCTGAATGAGCCAGCGCCTGCCGCAATGGGGCCGGAATCGTCCGAGACCCATGCGTAAACGGCATGCTTTCCACGACTCAATGCTTTGACCCGGTTGGCGCCATCGACGGGGTCGAATTCGGCGGCCAGATAGACCGATTTCCAGGCCGTGGTGGGTTGCAAGCTGCATTCGACCTGGAAGTTCGTTGGCTTTGGCTTAATGCCGGATGCTTGGGCCACCATGGTCAAAGTGGGCTGCTGAGGCTTGAATCCGTTTTTTGACAATTCAGAGTGCAAGGCGGCCAATCCGGATACGTCGGCCACGCGAAACTGGGTCCGTAAGCCGCGCATTGCATAACGCTCTACTATTTGCGAAATGCCCGTGGATTGTTGTGGCGAATGCAAAAAGGGCACGGCACTAATCGCCCGGCCAACCGTGGATTCATCAAACGGCAAGAGCCAATCTGGCAATTCCTCAACGGCTTGGGGTGCTACGGCGTCGAGCGTGGCCCGTTCCAGTGATTCAATGTCGACGTACATGGCGGTACTCTAAACTCTGCGCCCTATGGGTGAAAAGATGCTGGTACTGGGAATCGAGTCTTCATGCGATGAAACGGGCGTGGCGCTGGTGCAGTGCGCACCCGGCGCGTCTGCGGAGCAGGTTCCCGAGTTGTTGTCCCACGCGCTGTACAGCCAGATCGAGATGCACCAGGCCTTTGGCGGCGTTGTTCCGGAACTGGCCAGCCGCGACCATATCCGGCGTGTTTTGCCACTGGCGCGTGAGGTGCTTGGGGCAGCACAGCGGACGCTGCAAGATGTCGATGTCGTGGCCTACACGCGCGGACCGGGGCTGGCTGGCGCCTTGTTGGTCGGTGCAGGAGTGGCCTGTGCGCTGGGGGCAGCCTTGGCTAAGCCGGTGCTGGGGGTGCATCATTTGGAAGGCCATTTGCTCTCCCCATTCTTAAGCTCCGATCCGCCGCAATTTCCTTTCGTGGCTTTGCTGGTTTCCGGCGGCCACACGCAGTTAATGCGGGTAGACGGGGTTGGAGCCTATGCTTTACTGGGTGAATCGATTGACGATGCGGCCGGTGAAGCGTTTGACAAGTCGGCCAAGTTGATGGGCTTGGCCTATCCGGGTGGCCCGTTGCTGGCCCGTCTGGCCGAGCAAGGCGACCCAAAAGCCTATGCGTTGCCGCGACCGCTGTTGCATAGCGGCAACCTGGACTTTTCATTTGCTGGCTTGAAGACGGCGGTACTGGTTCAGTCGCAAAAAATGGTGGCTGCCGCAGGCGTGGACACATTTCAAGCGCTTCCGCTTGAAAAGCAGCGCGATTTGGCCGCATCGACGCAGGCGGCCATCGTCGAAGTGCTGGTGAAGAAGTCTCTAGCTGCGCTCAAAGAAACCGGACTCAAGCGTCTGGTGGTGGCGGGTGGCGTGGGGGCCAACCAGCAGCTACGCCAGCAACTCAATGCACAGTGCGCGCAGCGCGCCATCCGCGTGCACTACCCGGAGCTACATCTCTGCACAGACAACGGTGCCATGATTGCCCTGGCCGCTGCGATGCGTTTGCAAAGCGGCCGGCAACAGGCGGTCACGCACTATGCGTTTGACGTGAAACCGCGCTGGCCGCTGAATTTGCTTTGAGTTGGAGACCTACTGGATGGTGATTTCGGTGGTGGTGATTGCCGGCACCTTTTTCGCCAGCTTCACGGTGAGCACACCGTTTTCAAGTCGGGCTTC
>CAKZJN010000206.1 GCA_936943465.1 uncultured Rhodoferax sp. | reverse complement strand
GGGTGCTGGGGTGGAATTGCGGTTGTGCGAACCCGGCGCTCCTGGCTTGGGGTTTGCGCGGCTGCGTGGTAAAGGAGGAGGCCAAAGGCCGGGGGACACGAGCAGCGACGCTCACCCCTTGCCTGTCGCGGGCGAAAAACAAGAAGGCAAAAAACCTAACGTAAACTCACTCACTCCCAATCGAAAGTTTCCACCATGCTCGGCGTTACCGACTACGGCACCTTTGTTGTCACCGTGATAGTGTTCTTGGCCATCCCCGGGCCGGGCAATCTGGCGCTGGTTACCAGTACCAGCAAGGGCGGAATCACGGGCGGACTGGCCGCCACCCTGGGCGTCATTCTGGGTGACCAGGTGCTGATGTGGTCGGCCGTGGCCGGTGTGGCCGCTTTGCTCACCGCCTACCCGGAGGCCTTTGCGGCAGTGCAATGGCTGGGCGCTGCGTACCTCGGCTGGCTCGGTTTCAAGATGCTGCTGGCCAAACCCGGTGCGGCACCGGTGCTCAACATCAAGGCCGGTCAGTACCTGCGCCAGGCGCTGATGATCACCTTGCTCAACCCCAAGGCGATTCTGTTTTACATGGCCTTCTTCCCACTGTTTGTGGACCGCGCCAACCAGCAGGGCCTGATTACTTACGGCTTTATGGCGGCCACCATTGCGGCGCTGACCTTTTTGTATGGTCTTGGCGCCACGCTGCTCACACACTTTCTGGCCGAGCGCATGCGTGCCAACCCGGTTATCGGGCGCGTGCTGGAAAAGGTGGCGGGCCTGTTTTTGGTCGGCTTTGGCATCAAGCTTGCGCTGTCCAAATAAGCGGCAACCCGGCACCACGAACTTAGAGCGAGAGAAACTGAACCCATGGCAAAAATTTTCTGCGTAGCCAACCAGAAGGGTGGGGTGGGCAAGACCACCACCACGGTGAACCTGGCCGCCGGTCTGGCCAAGGTCGGGCAGCGCGTGCTGATGATCGACCTCGACCCGCAG
This sequence comes from uncultured Rhodoferax sp., assembly GCA_936943465.1. Lineage (GTDB taxonomy): Bacteria > Pseudomonadota > Gammaproteobacteria > Burkholderiales > Burkholderiaceae_C > Allorhodoferax. The sequence continues at coordinate 572 of CAKZJN010000206.1, read as the reverse complement.
GGCAATGCCACCATGGGCTCGGGCGTGGACAAGCGCAAGATCGAACTCTCGGTGTACGACGTGCTGCTCGAATCGGCCAGCATCGCCGAAGCGCGGGTGCAAAGCGACAAGTTGAAGGACGCCGGCTGCAGCTACGACATTCTGGGTGCCAACCGCGAGTTGGCCGGGGCCGAAGTGGAACTGGTGGAAGTGGAGCGCCGCGAGCGCCGCCTGAAACTGGCGATTGCAGCGGTGGCCAACGAGTACGACTTTGTGCTGATCGACTGCCCGCCCTCGTTGTCCATGCTCACCCTCAACGGCCTGTGCTGCGCCCACGGCGTGATCGTGCCGATGCAGTGCGAATACTTTGCCCTGGAAGGGCTGACCGATCTGGTCAACACCATCAAGCAGGTCAAGGCCAACCTCAACGACGACCTGCAAATCATTGGCCTGCTGCGCGTCATGTTTGACCCGCGCATCACCCTGCAGCAGCAGGTCAGCGAGCAGCTTAAGGCGCACTTTGGCGACAAGGTGTTTGACACCGTCATCCCGCGCAATGTGCGCTTGGCCGAGGCACCCAGCTACGGCGTGCC
>CAKZJN010000205.1 GCA_936943465.1 uncultured Rhodoferax sp. | reverse complement strand
GGCGTTGCTGGTATCGCCGGCGTCCAGAGGCGTTGCGGCAAACACGGCAAAGTGCAGTTGATCGGGTTCGTCCAGCAGTCGTTCTTCCAGCGCACCAGCAAGCACACTGCGAATGCGTGCGGGCTCTGTGCGGCCCGATAGCATGCCGCGCAGCACGCGCTCGGGCAGCGTCAGGCGGTGCCAGGACAGGGCCTGCACTGGCAGCACGGCCACCACTTCCAGATGGCGCGCCCCTTGTGCGGGCAGCATGGCCGCCACTGCGTGGCCGTGGCTGCCAGCCTGCTGGCCATCGGGGCTTAGTACGTAGTCGTACGCGGGCGCCTCGGTGCCGGTCGGCAGGGGGAGTTGAAGAATCAGTGTGGGCATGGGCTTTTCGGTGTGCTCATTGTAGGGAACCCACCAGAGGGGCTGTCACCGATTCACGCTGCCGCCAGATCACCTTGACCGTGGGGCTCACGCGCTCCACCAGTGAAACCTCCTGCACGCTGCTGTCACCCAGACGCAGGCGACCACGCACGGCAAAGAATCGGCTGTTGACGCTGAAATCTTTGGCCTCGGCTGCGCCGGTGCCACTTTCGCGCACGCCACCAGCCTTAAAGGCATCTGCCACCGTTTTGAAGTGCGCTGTGGCGCGGCCTGCAGCCCATTGCTGCGCGCGCGCGCGGTCCATGTCGGGCACTGCCGCGCTTAGCACTTCGGCACTGGCGGTGTTGAGGTTCAGGGGCGTCGGCGTAGGCAGCAGCGTGGCATAGGGCTTAAGCGCGCTCACGGTGGCGCTTGGCAGCCCCAGCCAGGTCAGTTGCTCCAGGCGGTAGGGCTTGAAGGGCGCGGTGGCCTCAGCCGCTGCGGCCTCGCTGGCGTTGGCTGCTGCAGTGGGTTTCGCACTGGCAGCATCGGCGGCAAGCAACTGGTCCACCATGAGATTCAATTGCGACTTGGGCAGGTTGAGCATGGCAAACAGGCGGCCAAAGGCCAGCACGCTCGACGGATTGGGTTTGCCTTCCAGTACCAGGTTGCGCACATTCAGCAGGCCCTGCTGGTCGCTGATCTGGCCCGACAAAAAAGCATCCAGCGCATCTTGCGTGTTGCTCTTGTCCACCGCCAGAAAACTTGACAGCCGGGCCTCCTGGAGCGGCAGGGCCCAGGGCTCGGACAGGTGGTCTACCTGGCTGTTGCGGCCGTCTTCCTGCAGGATTAACCGGGCCCAGTCGAGTGCGCCATTGAGCACCCACTGCATCTGGGTGCGGCTGCGCTCGGCGGCCTCAATTTCCACGCTGCGCCACTGTTGCCACAAGGCGGCAGCCGCAAACGTGGCCACCAGCGTGACGGTGAGCATGGCCGTCAGCAGGGCGGCGCCATGTTGCCTATTAGCCCTCATGATTTGCTGCCCACGGCGGTGGGGCGAATCCAGTCGCGGATGAGTTTGCCGGCCAGCGGGTGGTTGGGCGGTAGCGTGAGTTGCAGTCGCACGCCGTCGGGGTTGGTTGCTGCTGCGTCGCTGCTGGAGCCGGGATTGGTCCAGGCGTCACCCCGAAAGTAAAAAATTTGCCAGTCGGTGGCATCCACGATGCGTACCTGGCGTGTCAGGTCGGCGGGCGTCGGGCTTTGCGCCCAGGTGCCCGCACGGGTCCAGAACTGCTGCAGGTCGGCGCGGGTGCTCGCCACCGGCGACTGCCAGCGCTGCCAGGCCTTTCCTTCGGCATCCGCCATGAGAGTCCATGCGATCACACGCAGGCCCGCGCCGTCGGCAGTGTTGCTGTAGCGGGTGATGCGCAGCACCTGGCCATTCCATTCCATCGGGGCAGGAGTGGTGTTAATCGACTTGGCGGGGGGCAGGTCGTCGGCCATGGCATCGAGGTCTGCGCCCCATTGCGCCAGACCGTTGCTGAGCGCCTGCAGCGTGTCAGCGCGCGCCTGGGTTTGGGTCTGCGCGCGGCCCATGGCGTCCAGACCGCGCCAACTCATCAGACTGAGCAAGGCCATCACCATCAGTGCCACCAACAACTCCACCAGCGTAAAGCCGCCGGCTTTGCTGCATGCCTTTTGACGCCTGGGTACTTGCCGTGGCATCAGTTGCGTCCCATCACGGTGGTGACCTGCACCAGCGAATTGGTGCCCCGAAACACCCGTGCATCCACCCGCACAAAGTTGGGATTGGGTGTGGGGCTGACGCCGGTGCGAACCTGCAGCATCTGGCCGGCCTGCTCGCAATCGGTGCTGGTTTCACCCAGTCCCGGCAATTGGCGCGCTAGGCGCAAGCCGATCAAGGTGTTTTCGGCACACAGTTGCGCCCGCAGCATGTCGGACTGGCGCTCGGCATTGGCACTGAGTGCGGCCGTAGCCTTGAGGCCGGCAGTAAGCGCGATGGCCACAATGCCCAGCGCCACCAGCACCTCGATCAGAGTAAAGCCGACGCAATGGCGGGGCTGCCTGGGCATCTTCATGGCGTGGTGCCCGGTGGGATGGCGTTCGCTGTCTGCACACTGAAGGGTCGCAGGCCATCGGTTGCCACGCGCCAGGCCACATCGCTTTGTACCGTGCTGCGCAAGGTGATTGACTGCGCCGGAATGATCGGCTCCGGCCCGAGTTCCAGCGCCACGGGGGCGCCGGCTGTGGTGGCGGGGTTTAGCCACTGCTCGGGCAAGGTCTTGGGGGGCAGGCCGTCAAAGCGAAAACCGGTGGCGGTGTTGCGCCACACCACAGTCACACCACGCAGGCGCGACTGGGCACGTGCCGATTCCAGCAAAGCGGCCAGGCGTTGCGCTTCACGTTCAACCTGGGTTTGGGCACTGTCGCGCAGTGCAAAGCTGACCCCGGCGCTGGCAATCGCGATGATGCTGACCACCACCAGCAACTCCAACAGGGTAAAGCCGCGCGGCCTGCTCAAGGCCTTGCGGCAAGGGCGCACCTTATTGCCAGCTACCGATATCCGCATCTTTGCCTTCGCCGCCGGGTTTGCCATCGGCACCCAGCGACAACACATCGACCTCACCTTTGATGCCCGGGTTCAGGTACTGGTAGCTGCCGCCCCAGGGGTCGGTGGGCAGTTTGTCCAGATACGGTTTCCAGTTGGCGGGAATCGGGTCCACCGTGGGCTTGGCCATCAGCGCCTGCAGGCCTTGTGCGCCGGTCGGGTAACGCTGGTTGTCCAGTTTGTAGAGCTTGAGGGCCTGCATCAGGTTGCCCACATCGGTCTTGGCGGCTGTGACGCGGGCGTCATCGGCACGGTCCAGCACATTGGGAACAATCAACGCGGCCAGCACGCCAATGATCACCAGCACCACCATCAGTTCGATGAGCGTAAAGCCGCGTTGGGCGTGGCGGGCGAGGGAGGATACAAATTTCATGGCTTGGTGCCTTTGGAGACGGTTGCCGCACGATGATAATCGCGAATATGCATGCTATCCCCCTCAACTCCTGGACGCCCCGGCTGGCGGCTTTTGTGGTGGCCATGCTGCTTGCGGGCAGCGTGGTGTTTTGGGTGTTGCAATGGCCGCGTCCGGATGCAGGATCTTTAGTGCCAGCGGCGGGCTCACGCAGTGAACCGGCGCCCGTCAATCCGGCCGGGCTAGCGCGGCTACTTGGTGCGGAGGCGACTGCAGCGCCTGCCGCTATGCCCGACGCAGCCAGCCGGCTGCGACTTGCCGGTGTGATTGCCTCTAGCGAAGGCCGTGGCACTGCGCTGATCGCCATCGATGGCAAAGCCCCTAAGCCCTACCGTGTAGGGTCTGTCGTAGAAGAGGGGTTGGTGTTGCAAAGCGTGGAGCGCCGTCAGGCCGTGTTGGGTGCAGAGATGCGCGGCCCGGAACGGTTCCGGCTGGAACTGCCGGTGCCCGCACGCTAAGAGCGGAAGTGCAGCGGCCGCGCTAAGATAAACCCCATGCAACACGCATAAATGTCGTTGGAGTGGGACATCAATGAATAAACCTCTTGTTCGCAAGTTTCAGCCACCGGGCAGCGTGGACGCCAGTGCCGCGCCGCAGCCGTCCGCAGTTTCCCATTCGGCAGTTCCTGCCCATGAACCGGAATCGCATTTCGACATCCCGGAAATCAACACCGACTTTATTGACAACCTCTGGCAGGACCCGTCCTTTGTGGACCGGTTTGACGCCGGGTTCGACAAGACCGTGCCGATGGGCTTGGACGGAGCGGAGGTGCCATTGTCTCAGCGCTCAATAGAGCATGAGCCGAAGAATCTGCTGGACTTCGATTTTCAAGGGCCGGCCGACAAGAAGAACGCTTAGCGTTCATGCATTCAAAGGGAACGCGCCATGACCAGCCCTGAAAAAGTCACGGGACCTGCGTCCTATTTCCCGTCCATTGAAAAGAAGTACGGTAAACCCATCGATCACTGGCTCCAGTTGGTGAACCAGCAATCCGGCATGAAACACATGGAAATCGTCAACTGGCTCAAGTCCGAGCACGCGCTCGGTCACGGCCATGCCAACGCCATCGTGGCGTATTGCTTGGCAAAAAAGGCGAGCTGATGGGGATGTTTGCTGGCGGAGACTGTGAGATTCGAACTCACGGACGGTTACCCGTCGGCAGTTTTCAAGACTGCTGGTTTAAACCACTC
>CAKZJN010000204.1 GCA_936943465.1 uncultured Rhodoferax sp. | reverse complement strand
TGGCGCCCAGCAGGCGCAGACCGCGCAGGCCCACGGCACAGGCGGTGGCGCCGTCGCAGTCGTAATCGGCCACGATGCACAAGCGCTTGTTGGCGGCCATGGCATCGGCCAGCAGGGTTGCGGCCTCGGCAGCGCCTTTCAGGCTGGTGGGCGGCAGCAGTTTGGCCAGCGCGTCATCCAGTTCTTCGGTGCCCTTGACGCCGCGCGCCGCATACAGGCGCGCCAGCAGGGGATGAATGCCGGCTTGTTCCAGTGTCCAGACGGTGCGCGGCGGGATGTCGCGGGTGGTGATTTGCATGGGGTATTCAGGAGACAGAAACAGAAACTAAAGGGTTTGCAGCAGGGCGCCCAGGTCGGGCCTGGCAAAGTGGCCGGTCAGCCGGGACAAGAAGCCACGGGGCTGCAGGGTAAAGGTCTGGGCTGCCTGCTCGCCGCACAGGGTCAGGCTAACGGCCTCGCCGTTTTTGGCCCGTTCCAGCATGGGGCGGACGGCCTGTTCGTCCAAGGCCTGCCAGGCGCCAAGCCACGCTTGTGCATCGTCCTGTGCTGTGGCGACCTGCAGGTCATGGTGAATCTGGATGCTGGCGGGCGCTACATAGGCGGGGGGCAGGCTGCCGGTGCCGCTGATCCAAAAGGAGTTCACGGGCAACAGGCGGCGTGCGGTGCGCGCGTCGTTCACCGGGTGGCTGTAGGTCAGCATCTGCATTTCGTTTTGCAGCCGTCGCAAGGGCGCTGCCTGCGCAGAGCGCGCAAGCCAGTGGTCGACCGACCCGCCCGAAGCGCGGGCCAGCGAGGCGGTCGGCAGGTCGCGAAACACCTCGCCGCTGGCCAGCCAGTTGCCAGCGTGCAAGCGGTGCAGGGCAATGCCATCCTCGGCAAAGTAGGCCCGCATGGTTTCCATCAGGGTGGCGGATTCTTCGTCGCTGATCTCGGTGTCAGCCGGGGCGGCCATGCGAACGTGGTCGGCATTCACCTGCCAGTGGCAGGGCGTCAGCCAGGCCCAGGCCGCACCCGAAGCGTCTGGCAAATCCCATTGACGCGCTTGTAACGCAGCCCATGGCAGCAGCCCGTCCTCTGCGGGCAATCCCAGGGCTTGTGCCTCCAGCGTTTCGTGCAGGGGCGTCAGGCTGTCCTGCGGGTCCACGCGGCGCTCGCCGGCGGTCAGCAGCCGCAACAATGCAGTGAGGTGCGGAAGCTGCAATGTCGCGCTGGCCTGCTGGCAATGGGGCCCCAAAGGGCGGGCGTGGGTGATCAGCGTGTGCATGCCGCCTATTGTCGCGGCAACGCCACCACCCCCGGAGCGGGTCAGGGCATGGCGGGTCTTGCCGGGTCATGTCGGGCGCTCTGATGCCACAATCGCGGCGTGAAACAAATTCCCTATGAGTTGTTGATTGGCTGGCGCTACACGCGGGCCGGGCGTTCGACCCGGCGCAACGGCTTTATTTCGTTTATTTCGGGCGTGTCCATGCTGGGCATCGGCCTGGGCGTGGCGGCGCTCATCATCGTGCTGAGCGTGATGAACGGCTTCCAGAAAGAGGTGCGCGACCGCATGCTCAGCGTGGTTTCGCACATCGAGGTGTATGCCGCCAACGGCGCCGCCTTGCCGGATCTGCCTACGACGCTGCTGGAGGTGAAGGCGCACCCGCAGGTGGTGGGAGCCGCGCCATTTATTGCCGCGCAGGCCTTGCTGGCGCGGGGTGAAGACATGAAGGGCGTGATGGTGCGCGGCATCGACCCGGCGCTGGAGCATGAGGTGACCGACCTGGTGGCCGGCCCGCAGGCGGCCGTATTAAGCCAGCTCAGGGCGGGTGAATTTGGCGTGGTGCTGGGGGCTGAGTTGGCCCGCTCGCTGGGCCTGCATGCCGGCGACAGGGTCACGTTGGTAGCACCCAGCGGCGAGGTCACACCCGCTGGCGTAGTGCCGCGCCTGAAGCAGATGACGGTGGTGGGCACTTTTGACTCCGGCCACTTTGAGTACGACTCGGCGCTGGTCATGCTGCACTGGCAGGACGCGGCCCGCATTTTTCGCCTGGAAGGGCCTACCGGCGTGCGCCTCAAACTGAAAGACTTGCAGCAGGCCCGCAAAGTGGCTTCGGACCTGACCCGCAGCCTGACCGGCGAGTTGTATATCCGCGACTGGACGCGCCAGAACCGCACCTGGTTTGCAGCGGTGCAGGTGGAAAAACGCATGATGTTCATCATCCTCACGTTGATCGTGGCAGTGGCCGCTTTCAACCTGGTGAGCACGCTGGTGATGACCGTGACCGACAAGCGCGCCGACATTGCCATCCTGCGCACGCTGGGTGCCAGCCCGACCAGCATCATGGGCATTTTTGTGGTGCAGGGTGCCATGGTGGGTGTGATCGGCACCTTGGGTGGCCTGCTGCTGGGCCTGGGCGTGGCCTTCAATATTGATGTGATCGTGCCCGCGCTCGAACGCCTGTTGGGCGCCACCTTTTTGCCGCAGGACATTTACCTGATCAGCCGCATGCCCAGTGATCCGCAAATGGCCGACATCCTGCCCATCGCCTTGATCGCCTTGGTATTGGCCTTTGCCGCCACCCTGTACCCGAGCTGGCGCGCCAGCCGCGTCAACCCCGCGGAGGCGCTGCGGTATGAGTGAAACTATTCTGACTTGTACGGGCTTGACGAAGCGCTTCGAAGAGGGGCGCATCGACCTGACGGTGCTGCAAGGGGTCGATTTGACAGTGCAGCGCGGGGAAACGCTGGCTATCGTTGGCGCTTCCGGTTCCGGCAAAAGTACCTTGTTGCACCTGCTGGGCGGGCTGGATGCGCCCAGCAGTGGCAGCGTCACTTTGTGCGGGCATTCCCTGGGCGGGTTGACGCCGGCCGAGCAGGGGCGCTTACGTAACCGGCACCTCGGTTTTGTGTACCAGTTTCACCACCTGCTGCCCGAGTTCACTGCGTTGGACAACGTGGCCATGCCGCTCACCATTCGCCGTGTGCCGCGAGCGGAGGCCGTGCAGGCCGCTACCGAACTGCTGGCCAAGGTTGGGTTGCAGGACCGGATGGCGCACCGGCCCGCAGAGCTATCGGGCGGTGAACGCCAGCGCGTGGCGATTGCGCGCGCGCTGGTGACCCGGCCGGATTGCGTGCTGGCCGATGAGCCCACCGGCAACCTGGACCGCAGCACCGCCGATGGCGTGTTTGCCCTGATGCTGGAACTGGCCCGCGCCCACGGCACGGCCTTTGTGCTGGTGACGCACGACGCCGCGCTGGCCTCACGCTGCGACCGCCAACTCTCGCTGGTGCAGGGCCGCTTGCAAGCCCCCGCCTGAAACGCCCATGCAATGGATCGACAGCCATTGCCATCTCGACGCGTTTGAGTTCTCGCAAGATGCGCTCGTTGTGCGCGCGCAGGCGCGTGCGCAAGGCGTGGCGCATTGCGTGATTCCGGCGGTGGAGGTGGGCAACTTTGAGGCCGTGCGCCGCCTGGCCCATCAGACCGGCGACAGCTATTGCCTGGGCATTCACCCGCTGTATGTGCCGCAGTCCAGTGAAGCGGACCTTGCTGAACTGGAGGCCCAGCTTGCGCAGCATCGCAACGACCCGCGTCTGGTGGCGGTAGGCGAAATCGGGTTGGACTTCTTTGTGCCGGCGCTCACGCAAAGCCCTCTGCGCGAGAAGCAGGAGCACTTTTACCGGGCCCAACTCCAACTGGCAAAGCAGTTTGACTTGCCCGTGGTGCTGCATGTACGGCGTTCGTCGGACCGGTTGCTAAAGCACTTGCGTGACATCCAGAAAACGCCCTGGAACGGGATTGCCCACGCCTTTAACGGCAGCGCAGTGCAGGCAGCGGAGTTCATCAAACGCGGGTTCAAGCTGGGCTTTGGGGGCGCCGTAACCTTTGACCGGGCCCTGCATTTGCGCCAGCTTGCGGCCACGCTGCCGTTGGAATCCCTGGTCATGGAAACCGACGCCCCGGACATCCCGCCGCATTGGCTGTACACCACCGCCGAGCAACGGGCGGCAGGCGTGGCGCAGGGGCGCAACACCCCGGCGGAACTGCCGCGCATTGCCGCCGAGGTGGCCGCTTTGCGCGGCCTGGAGCCAGCGGTGCTCGCACGCGCGTGCTGGCACAACAGCGTGCAGGCACTACCGGGCTTGGTTGACTTGCTGCCCCTGGATGGCAGAGCTAAGATAAAAAGCTCCTATAACAAAGGTTGAAGGCAGTTTTATGGCAAAGAATCCCAAGGCGCAAAAGCCCCGCAGTCCCAAACCCATTGTGCTGGCCGGTGTGCGTGCTGCGGCACGTGGCGACCGGGCACCGTCCACCCGCAAAGCGCCGCTGGAACAGTTTGTGGTGACGCAGGCCACCGACGCGGCACAGGGTGCGCAACTTGAAGCGGCGTTGTCGCTGCTGCAACCGGAGGCCCATGACGAGCGTTCAGCAGAGGAACGCGGGCGCGCGCTGCGGGCCTTGCTGGAAGGGGCCGCGCCGGACGACCGCCGCGCCCTGCGCGCTGCGCTGGTGAGCCGAACCAAATCAAGCGCCGTCGAACAGGAAAACCCCGACGAAGTATTGGCCGCAGACTGGCGCGAAGGCAGCTATCCGTACAAAAACCTGCTGCGGCGCAGCGTTTACGAGAAAGAAAAGTTCCGCCTGCAATGCGAGTTGCTCAAGCTGCAAGCCTGGGTCAAGGAGACCGGCCAGCGGGTGGTGATCCTGTTTGAAGGGCGCGATGCGGCCGGCAAGGGCGGCACCATCAAGCGCTTTATGGAGCACCTCAACCCACGCGGTGCACGCGTGGTGGCGCTGGAAAAACCGTCGCAGGTGGAGCAGGGGCAGTGGTACTTCCAACGCTATGTGCAGCACCTGCCCACGCGCGGCGAAATCGTGCTGTTTGACCGCTCCTGGTACAACCGCGCCGGCGTGGAGCGGGTCATGGGTTTTTGCAGCGACGCCGAATACGCCGAGTTCATGAAGCAGGCGCCTGACTTCGAACGCCATCTGGTGCGCAGCGGCGTGTATGTCATCAAATTCTGGTTCAGCGTAAGCCGCAAGGAGCAGCGCCGCCGCTTCAAGGAGCGCGAAGGCCACCCGCTCAAGCAATGGAAACTGAGCCCGATCGACCTGGCTTCGCTCGACAAGTGGGACGACTACACCCGCGCCAAGGAGTCCATGTTTTTTGAGACCGATACCGCCGATGCCCCCTGGACGGTGATTAAGAGCGACTGCAAAAAACGCGCCCGCCTGAACGCCATGCGCTATGTGCTGCACAAGTTGCCCTACAACAACAAGGATCTGGCCCAGATGGGCAAGCTCGACCCGCTGATCGTGGGGCGCGCCCATGTGGTCTACGAGCGTGGCGAAAAGGCGGGTGCCATTCTGTAAGGCGCTGGTTGCGGGGAGTCGCCGTGCTGGTATAAATCCCCATGGCAAGAAAAGAAGCAATCAACCTCCCCGAAGTCAATTTTTCGGAAGAAGGCCCGGTCCGGCATTTGCATTTGGGCAGCGAATGGATTCAAGGCTCCATGCTGCTGGATGCACCGACTGTGCTGGTGCACGAGTACATCCAGCGCATGATGGCCTGGCTGCTGTTCATTGACCCGACCACCGTGGGCCAGCGCCAGGCGGTGCAGTTGGGCCTGGGCGCCGGCTCGCTCACCAAGTTTTGTCACAAGGTGCTGCGCATGAAAAAAACCACCGCGATTGAACTCAATCCGCAGGTGTTGCACGCCTGCCGGGGCTGGTTCAATCTGCCGACGGACAACACGCGTATGCAGGTGCTGCTGGCCGATGCATCCCAAGAAATCAAGCAGCCCCAGTGGCAGGGCAGCGTGGACGCCTTGCAGGTGGACCTGTACGACGAGGAGGCCGCAGCGCCCGTGCTCGACAGCCCCGACTTTTATGCCGATTGCCGCGCCATGCTGACAGACGAAGGCTGCATGACCGTCAACCTGTTTGGCCGCACATCGAGCTTTCAGGGCAGCGTGGACCGGATCGCCGAGGCCTTCGGGCTCGATGCGGTGTGGGCTTTCAAGGCCACGCGCGAAGGCAATACCGTGGTCATGGCGCAGCGCACCGCGTCGCGCCCCAAGCGCAACCTGCTGAACGAGCGCGCGGACTTCATCGTCCGTGAATGGGGCCTGCCCGCCGACAAATGGGTGCGTGTCTTTAAACCGGTGCAAGCATGAGTTCACAACCCTCCGCTCCGGCAGTGCAGCGCGCTGTTGCCACGCGCTACGAAGGCCCGCTGCATTGGCGCAAGCTGGTGCAGTGGCTGCAACGTGACGGCGTTATTTCGGAAGAAGAGGCGAGCCGCACGATTGCGCGCTGCTCGGTGGCCGAAAGCGCGCAGCACCCGATGGTGCGGCTGGCCAGTGTGGCGATGCGACGTGCCTCCGACCAGAAGCCGTTGGACATCGAAATGCTCAGCCAGTGGATGGCGGCACGGGCCGGCTTGGCGTACCTGCGCATCGACCCGCTCAAGGTGGACGTGGGCAAGGTGGCCGATGCCATGGGCGCGGCCTACGCCGAGCGCCACCGCATCCTGCCGGTTACCGTCACGCCTTCTGAAATCACGGTGGCTACCGCCGAGCCTTATGTGCTGGACTGGGTGGCCGAGGTCGAACGCCAGTCGCGCCGCACGGTGCGCCGTGTCGTGGCCAGCCCGCAGGAAATTCACCGCTACACCGCCGAGTTTTACGCACTGGCCAAGTCGGTGCGCGCGGCCACCAAGGCCGGCTCCAACAATGGCGCCAGCTTTGAACAACTGGTGGAACTGGGCCGTACCAACAAACAACTCGACGCCAATGACCAGGGCGTGGTGCAGGTGGTGGACTGGCTGTGGCAATACGCCTTTGACCAGCGCGCCAGCGACATCCACCTGGAGCCCCGGCGCGAGCAGGGCGTGATTCGTTTCCGCATAGATGGCGTGCTGCACCCGGTGTACCAGATGCCCATGGGCGTGCTCAACGCCATGAGTGCCCGCATCAAGTTGCTGGGCCGCATGGACGTGATCGAGCGCCGCCGCCCGCAGGATGGCCGCATCAAGACACGCAACCCGCGTGGCGATGAAATTGAAATGCGGATTTCCACCTTGCCCACCGCCTTTGGCGAAAAGATGGTGATGCGGATTTTTGACCCCGACAACGCGGTCAAAGACCTGGACGCCCTGGGCTTCAGCGCCCACGATGCCACGCGCTGGGAGTCGTTGGTGAAGCGCCCGCACGGCATCATTCTGGTGACCGGCCCTACCGGTTCGGGCAAGACCACCACGCTGTATTCCACCCTCAAGCGCGTAGCCACCGAAGAGGTGAATGTGAGCAC
>CAKZJN010000203.1 GCA_936943465.1 uncultured Rhodoferax sp. | reverse complement strand
CACATGCGCATTCGCACCGCGCTGGTCACCGCCCGCAGCGCCCCGGCCCACGAGCGCGCCATTCGCACGCTGATGGACTGGAACATTGAGGTGGACGAGGCCATGTTTCTGGGCGGCCTCGACAAGGGCGAATTCCTGCGCGAGTTTGAGCCCGACTTTTTCTTTGACGACCAGACCGGCCACATCGAGTCTGCCGCCCGCCATGTGCCCAGTGGGCATGTGGCGAGTGGCGTGCGCAATAGCGGGGAATAGCCTGGCCCAAGCAAACCGCTGGTAAAGACCGGCCAGCCGGTCAGCCGGAGGGCGAAGCAGCCCGTTTGCGATGGCACACTCACCGCAAAATAAACCAGACCGCGCCATGCTCCAGCCACTGCCCTTGCCAACCTTCCCAAGCCTTGATGTGAACCGACGCAAGTTTCTGCAATACGCCGGAACCAGCGTCACCTTGCTGGCGGCGGGTCAGGCAAACCAGGTACTCGCGCAAGCAACACCAGTCCAACAAGCAAGCGCTGAGCAGTGGCGCGTCCTGTCGCGCTTGGGCTACGGGCCCAACGCCGCGTTGGCCGCCCAAGTGCGAGGCACCGTTAGCCTGCGCGGCTGGGCCTTGCAACAGTTGGATACCGCCTACCGTGCCAGCCAAACCGCGCCGGTGCTGTCCGAAGAGCTACAGGACATCAACGCGCCGCTGCCCCGGATTTTTGAAGGTGAGCGGCTTGAGCGCGAAGCCCGTGCCAAGCTGAAAAGCAGCGGCGAGCCCAAAGACGAGCGCCAGCGGTTGGACTTCAGCGGCCCGAAGGAGCCCTTGTTTTTCAACCGCGAGATGATCGAAAAGACCGCCGTCTGGCGCCTGCAGTCGTGCAGCCAGCCGGAACAGGAAAACCCGCTGCTGGCGCGCATGACCGAGTTCTGGTTCAACCACCTCAATGTCTACATTAACAAGGGCGCGGTTCGCCCGTTTGTCGGCCATTACCTGATCAACGTGGCACGGGCCCACGCCTTTGGCAAGTTTGAAGACCTGCTGTTGGCCAGCGCCCGCCACCCGGCCATGCTGCATTACCTGGACCAGGCGCAAAGCGTGGCGCCCGGAACCGGTGGCGCACAGGGCAACCGGCGCGGCCTGAACGAAAACTACGCGCGTGAACTGCTGGAATTGCATACGCTGGGCGTGGACGGCGGCTACACCCAAACCGATGTGCGGGAACTGGCCCGCGTGCTCACCGGCTGGACGGTGGGGCCGCTGATGCCGAGTGGCTTTCGCTTCAACCTGCGCGGGCATGAGGGCGGCAGCAAAAAGGTGCTGGGCCACACCTACCCGGACGGTTTTTTGGGCATGGGCGAGAGCGAAGGCGAACAGGCCATTCGCATGCTGGCGCACCACCCCAGCACGGCGCGGCGCTTGAGCCTTCGGCTGGCGCAGTTCTTTGTGGCCGACCACCCGCCGGCCGAATTGGTCGCCCGCCTGAGCCAGCGTTTTATGGAAGTGCAAGGCGACATCCGGCTGTGGATGCAGACGCTGCTGGAGTCGGAGGCCTTTTGGGACCCGGCCAACCGCCTGTTCAAAACCCCGCTGGACTACGCCTGCTCGGCGCTCACCGCCACGGGGGGTGCCCAAGAGCGACGCCACCTGTTGCTGACCATCGGTTTTTTGAGCAATGCCGGTCAGCCCCTGCACGGCTGGCAAACGCCCGACGGCTACAAGACCGATGCCGCCACCTGGCTGGCACCCGAAGCGCTGACCCGCCGTACCGACTTTGCGTTGGCCTTGGGCAAACAGGGAGAAAACCTGGACTTCTTGATGCCCTACCTGAGTCCGGCCACCTTGCAAACGGTGGCAGCGCAACGACCCGCGATGCGCAACGGCCTGCTGCTGGCCAGCCCCGAATTCATGTACAAATAATGCAGGACGATCGCATGCCAACAAACGATAACGCTTTGCAGCGCCGGCAATTTCTGGGAACGCTGCTGGCCGCAGGTAGCGCGTGGGCAGCGCCGGCCGCCTGGGCGCAAAGCAGCAACCGCTCCGATGGCCGCTTGGTGGTGGTGTTTCTGCGCGGTGCCTACGATGGTTTGTCGGCGCTGGTTCCGTACAGCGACAACCAGTATGCGGT
>CAKZJN010000202.1 GCA_936943465.1 uncultured Rhodoferax sp. | reverse complement strand
AGTTCGTCGTCACGCAGGATGGTGTTGAGCGTGACAAAAATGCGGCTGTTGAAGCGGTGCGCGTGGCTCACCAGCCTGGCGATATCGGCCACGCTGTTGTCGGCACTGGAGCGGGCACCAAAGGACGGGCCGCCGATGTAGACCGCGTCGGCACCGTGGTTCACCGCCTCCAGGCCGATTTCCAGGTTGCGCGCGGGCGCCAGCAGTTCCAGTTGAAAGTTTTGAAGCGACATGGGCCGGGATTATCCCAGCGACTGCGCTTTCAGGCAGGGCGCCGCAATTGCGCCAGCAAAACCCGGTACAGCACATCCGGCTCCACCGGTTTGGTTACGAAGTCGTTCATGCCGGCGGCCAGGCAACGCTCCCGGTCTTCGGCAAAGGCGTTGGCAGTCATGGCAATGATGGGCACCGTGGCACCAACGGGCAGGGCACGTATCTGCCGCGTGGCCTCCACGCCGTCCAGTACCGGCATTTGCATGTCCATCAAGATCAGGGCATAGGTTCGCAGGCTGGCTTTTTCCACCGCAAGCCCCCCATGATCGGCAACGTCCACCTGAAAGCCCAATTCTTCGAGTTGCAACAGCGCAATTTCCTGGTTGAAGGCATCGTCTTCTGCCAACAAAAGGCTTAAGGGTGTGGGCTTGTTAAGCCGCAACAGCGCCATCTTGACCGCTTCGGCTTCATCCTCCTCCGACAACGGTGCCGGCGCGGTATTGCCGCCTTCATAGCATTGCAGGCGGGCGGTGAACCAGAAGGTGCTACCGCGCCCCGGTTCGCTCTGCGCGCCGACTTCGCCGCCCATGGCTTCGACCAGGCGCTTGGTAATGGCCAGCCCAAGGCCGCTGCCACCGTACTTGCGCGTGGTGCTGCTGTCGGCCTGGGTAAACGGTGCAAACAGTTGCTTCAACTGTTCCGGCGCGATGCCAATCCCGCTGTCCTGCACCTCAAAGTGAACAACTACAAAGCCATCTTCCTCGTGCAGCACGCGTGCCCGCAGGGCGATGCTGCCGGTAGAGGTGAACTTGACGGCGTTGCTGGCGTAGTTCAGCAAGGCCTGGCTGAGGCGGGTCATGTCACCGCGAACGCGCGCTGGCAATCCATTGGCCTCAATGTCAAGTTGTAGCGACTTATTGCGAACGCCATCCTGGATCAGTTCCGCGACGTTGCTGATAACGTCTTCCAGATTCAACTTCTCATTTTCAAGAATGAGTTGATTGGCCTCAATTTTGGATAAATCCAGGATGTCGTTGATCGTGGCCGTGAGGTGCCGGGTGGCGATTTCCATTTTGTTTAGCCGGTCGCTCTGCTTAACCGACAAGGGTTCGCCCCGGATTAAATGGGCCATCCCGGAAATAGCGTTCAAAGGGGTACGAATTTCATGGCTCATATTGGCCAGAAAGGCGCTCTTGGCCAGAGTTGCCTCTTCGGCCCTCTCCTTGGCCACGCGCAACTGGTCATGGCTTTGCTCCAGCGCCAACATGTCGTCATGCTGACGTTGCCAAGCTCGCCCCAAGGCAAGTACAAACACGACGGCTGCAGTACCACCCGCCAACAACAAAATCGCCGCAAAAAATGCGGTGCCTTGCCACTCCCCCATGGCCTTGGCCGCAGGAATTCCCACCAGCACAATAAAGCCGTGCTGTTTGTTCACGCGGTACGAGTAAATGCGTTGCACGCCATCCGGCGTACTGATACCGCTTTGAAACCAGCCTTCATCGGGGCTTTTGGCCAGTGCTGCGTGAAATTCGTTCGACACGCGACGGTCACCGGGCGTGATGGCTTGGGGAGTGCCCGTGGTGCTGCGGGCGATCAGTCCCAGGTTGCCATCGCGCAAGACGATGACGCTGTCCCGCGGCAGTTGAATCTGCTGAAACATGCGCACCAGTTCATCCACAAACACCGAGCCATACACCACGCCCGCAAAACTGCCATCCGGATTGTTGATACGCCGGGCCATGAGCCAAATCCATCGCTGGGAAATCTTGCCTATCACCGGCTCGGAAATCACCAGGCCCGCATCCGGATCGTCCCGCAAGCGTTTGAAATAGTCCCGATGCGCCAAACTGGCCGGCGTTGCAGGAACCCCAACGCCATAGATCGCCTCGCCATCGGCATTGGTCGCACGCAAAAGGTCAATGTCCGGTAGACGTTTCTGTTGACGGGCCAAAAACTGGGTAACCGACGATCTGGTGGGCCGCTTTTCCTCGATTTGGTGGCCAATTTCGTCAGCGGAAATCTGCAGGGCATAGTCAATGCGGTCCACCAGCCCATCGATGGTTTGATCAATCGACTTGGTCAACCCTTCGGTGCTGGCCCGAACGCGCTCCACGGCTTGGTAACGCAAGTAAGCCAGGGCCCCCACGGTCGCCAGCACGGCGAGCAGCAAGGCCAGCGCAGTCGCTTGGTACAGCGAACGGACACTAATGCCGCGCAGACTGGTGGCGTTCATCATGGGAGTCTTGCTTTTTGGGGGAGTCTTTGGCGCATTGTGAGGGTCTTCCCAAGCTGCCGATTTGATTCGGATCAAATACAGCCACACGCTTCAGGTGGGACAGTCCCGTTGTACCACCGGTCTGGCGCAAACAAAAAAACGCGGCTGGAAGCCGCGTTTTCTTGGGGGTTATGGCTTAGGCCTTATTCAACCTTGGCCTTTGCACGCAGTTCGTCCTGGTACTTGGCCATCTTCTGCTGCAGCAGTTGCTGGGAAATCTGGGGCTTCACATCCTCAAACTTGGGCAACTGGGCATCTCGCACGTCGTCCAGACGAATGACGTGGAAACCGAACTGGCTCTTGACCGGCGCGTCGGTCATCTTGCCCTTTTGCAGGCCGGTCAGTGCTTCGGAAAATTCCTTCACATAGTTGCCGGGGTTGGCCCAATCCAGGTCACCACCCTTGGCGCCGGAACCCGGGTCCTTGGACAACTTCTTGGCCAGGTCTTCAAACTTGGCACCCTTTTTCACCTTGGCAATGATGTCCAGGGCTTCGGCTTCCTTTTCCACCAAAATGTGGCGTGCCTTGTATTCCTTGCTGGAATTGGCAGCGGCAAAACGGTCGTATTCGGCCTTCACATCGGCGTCAGAAACCGGGTTTTTCTTCTGGAATTCGGTGAACAGTTCGCGAATCAGGATCGACTGCTTGGTCAATTCGATCTGGTTTTTGTAGTCGTCGGTAGCGTCCAGGCCTTGCTTGCGGGCTTCCTGGGCAAAGATTTCGCGGGCGATGATTTCATCGCGCAACTGGCCTTGCATTTCTGGGGTGACCGGGCGGCCGGAGCGAGCGACTTGCTGGGCCAGGGCCTCAACACGTTCTTTGGGAACGGCCACGCCATTCACGATGGCCAAATTCTGGGCAAAAACAGCGCCGGACGCGCCAAGGGTCGCTGCAATTGCGATTGCGGAAAAAAGCTGCTTCTTCATTTCGAGGTTCCTGGTGATCAATCAAGGGTTTCAATGGCCAAAGCATGCACTCCCGCGGCCATGAATTCTTGCAGTGCATCATACACAAGGCGATGCCGGGCTACCCGCGACTTGCCCGTAAAAAACTGTGAAGCAATCCGCACCCGAAAATGGGTTCCAAAGCCGGTGCCATTGGCGCCCGCGTGGCCGGCGTGTTGGGCACTTTCGTCGATTACTTCAAGCCGACTGGGTTGCAACACCTGGCGCAGACACAGCTCCATTTGCGCAGCGGTGGGCTCCACCTGGCTCATTGCGAGGCTCCATCCGTGGGTGCCTTTTCATCGGCCTTCAGATGCGGCGCGATGTAAAAACCCTGGGCGATCAGAAAGGCCAGCGGGAAAACATAGCCCCAAACCTTGAAGCTGACCCACTGCTCGGTGCTGTAATTGAGCACCACATAGGCATTGATGGCGGCCATAAAGGCCGTGTACACCACCCAGGCCAGGTTCAGCCGTTGCCAGACGCCGTCGGGCAATTCCAATTGATTGCCCAGCATGGTCTTCAAGAAATTCTTGCGCAACCCCCACACCGCCACCGCCAGACCCATCGACATGGCGGCGTACAGCACGGTGGGCTTCCACTTGATAAAGCGCTCATCGTGCAGCACCAGCGTCAGGGTGCCGAACACCAAAACCAATAACAGCGTGACCTTCTGGATGGTTTGCAAGCGGCCGTCGAGCCGGTAAATGACGACCATCTGCAGCGCGGTAGCCGCCATCAGGACGGCGGTTCCCACATAAATGTCATACAGCTTGAAGGCCCCGAAGAACAGGACAAAGGGCAGGAAATCGAGGAGTGTTTTCATTCAGGCTTGAAGTGTAACGAGGCCGAGTTCATGCAATAACGCAAGCCGGTGGGGGCCGGTCCGTCCTCGAACACATGGCCCAGGTGGGCACCGCAGTCGGAGCAGTGCACTTCGGTGCGCTGCATCCAGAGTTTGCCGTCTTCCTTGGTTTCCACGGCATTCGGGTCGAGCGGCGCAAAGTAGCTGGGCCAGCCGCAGCCCGAGTCAAATTTGGTCTCTGAGGCAAACAGTGGTTTGTCGCAGCAAATGCACTGGTAAATGCCCTTGGCGTAATTTTCTTCCAGGCGTCCGGTGAAGGCGCGCTCGGTGGCTTCATGGCGGGTGACCTCATAGGCGAGGGGTTCGGCGCCCTTGGCTTTGAGCAGGGCTTTCCATTCTTCGTCGGTTTTTTCAATCTTGAACGGCATGGGGAATCCTTAGCGGGTTATTCAGGAACTGCAACTAATGGCGATGCTAGCCGCCCAATCGGGTGGCAGCGCCGCAAAGTCTGCATGGTCGGGGTGTTCGTCAAATGGCGACTGCAGCACCTTGAGCAGGGCCGCAACCACCGAATAGTCCTTTTGTCCGGCGGCGCGGATGGCCAGTTCGCCCAGGTGGTTACGCAATACAAACTTCGGGTTGGCAGCCAGCATGCGGGCCGATGCGGCAGCGCGGCTTTCTGCCGGGTGCGAAGCGGAAAAGTCATTTAGCCAGGTCTGCATCGCCGCGCGGTCGACAAACAGGTCCAAAACCTGGCCCTCGGGTGCTTCCGGGTTGGCCAGCCAATGGCTTAGGCGACGCCAGAACTGGGTGAAGTCGACCTGCTCAGCGGCCAGACGCTGTAGTACCTGCTCAATCAGACCGGTTAGGCCCTCGGTTTCAGGTGCCAAACCCAGCTTGGCGGCAAAGCACCGTTGCAGGGCTTGGGGATAGATTTCCTTGAAGGGCTCCAGCGCTGCGATGGCGTTTTCTTGTTCGTCGATCAGTGGCAACAGTGCCTGCCCCAGACAAAACAGGTTCCAGTAGGCAATGGAGGGCTGCCGGTGAAAGGCGTAGCGCCCCTGGTGGTCGGAGTGGTTGCAGATGTGCGCCGGGTTGTAGCCATCCAGAAACTGAAAAGGTCCATAGTCGATGGTGAGCCCGAGGATGCTCATGTTGTCGGTGTTCATCACACCATGGCAAAAGCCCACCGACTGCCACTGCGCCAGCAGCCGGGCCGTGCGTTCAGTCACTGCGGCCAGTAGTGCGGCATACGGGTTGCCGCCAAAGCGCCCATCGCTGCGGCAGTCCGGGTAAAAGCGGTCGATGACGTAGTCGGCCAGCACCTTGAGTGCGTAGTGCTGTTGGGTATGGCTAAAGTGTTCGAAATGGCCAAAGCGGATAAAGCTGGGTGCCAGGCGGGTGACCACAGCGGCGGTCTCCACCACTTCGCGGCGCACCGGCAGGTCGGAGCCGGTTACGCACAGCGCCCGTGTGGTCGGAATGCCCAGCGCATGCATC